>CALWXH010000018.1 GCA_944385465.1 uncultured Oscillospiraceae bacterium
CCCCGACAGGCGGGGTACTTTCTCTTGCGCAAGAGAAAGTACCCAAAGAGTGCGCATAGGGGGCGGACCCCCTATGTGCCCCCCACTCAGTTGGGGTGCGTCCCTCTCTTTCCGGCGTCCTGGACCCGCGGCTGCGCCGGTTCCCCCGGCGCCCTCCGGGCTTGTGCATTCGTATACTTCGGCTATTCTACCCCACCGGGGCGCCTGGAATGGCGTAGCACTTTGGTGCCTGCGCCGTTAGAGGTGTAGACCCACAGGCTTGAACACCAAGACCAGGCGCCCGTAGGCGGCGCAGAAGATTGCAGGGCAAGACGGCAAAAGGCCGGAGGCCGCCGTGGGTGGCAGGGAGTGTCAGCAGGTGTGCGCCGGTCAATAGAGACTGGCACCAATTCCGCTCCCCCGTAAATTGGGGGTTCTTAGGGGGCAAGCCCTGCGTACGAGGGACGCCCTTTGTCCCAAGTTAAGCCGGGATTGCGCCCCTAAGCGGGCTTTTGCCTACTTTTCTCCCGTGAGAAAAGTAGGTCGCCCTGGGGGCGAAAACCCAAAATCCAAAGAGGTTGCCGGCACCCGCCGGCAAACGATCAGGCCAACAGATACGGCCCCCCTGCTTGAGCCGGGACACAAAAACCCCCGGGGCAAACGCCCCGGGGGCACGGGGGCCCCGCCCCCGGAAGGGATGCTGTTTTACTCGCTGCGCAGGGCCTCCACCGGGTCCTTCCGGGCCGCCACCCGGGAGGGGATGAGCCCGGCGATGATGGTCAGCCCGGCGCTGATGGCCACCAGGATGACCGCCCCCGCCACCGGCAGGGCCGCCTTCAGCCCCTCCAGTCCGGTGAAGTGGAGGAGCACCGCGTTGAGGGGAATGGTGAGCAGCAGGGTGATGACAATGCCGATGAGGCCGGCGGCCAGCCCCACAATGAGGGTCTCGGCGTTGAACACCCGGGAGATGTCCCGCTTGGAGGCGCCCACCGCCCGGAGGATGCCGATCTCCTTGGTGCGCTCCAGCACCGAGATATAGGTGATGATGCCGATCATGATGGAGGAGACAATGAGGGAGATGGACACAAAGGCGATGAGCAGGTAGCTGATGCCGCTGATGATGTCGGTGATGGAGCTCATGAGCAGCGCCACATAGTCGGTGTAGGTGATCTCGTCCTCCTCGTTCTCCACCTGCTGGTTGTATCCGTCGATGAGCCGGGCGATCTCATCCTTGTCGGCAAAGGTGCCGGCATAGAGCTGGATGGTGTCCGGCCGCTCCAGATCCACATAGCCCAGGGTGTCCAGGTTGTCCTCATAGGTGGAGTCGGACAGGGTGGGGGGCATATAGTGGTCGTAGAGGTAGACAAACTGCTCCTGGTTCAGCCCGCCGGCGGAGGTGTCCTCCACAGCTCCCTGCTCCAGGGCCAGCTCCAGCATGGCGGCCAGCTGCCCCTCGCCCATGGCGGACAGGCGCTGCTCCACCCCGGCGGCGTACTGCTCCCGCACCTGCTGGGCGATGGCCTGCTCCACCTGGTCGAAGAGTTCCTCGTCGCTCATCTCGTCGATGTAGGACAGGATGGTGTCCTCGTCCACCCCCATCTCCCCGGCGTACTGCTGGGTGGTCAGCTCCACGATGTCCGCCCGGGTGAGGCCGTCCATCTGCTGCTCCACCACCTGGTCCACATAGTCCTGGGTGGGCTGGCCCATCACGTCCAGATAGGCCTGGGCCTGCTCCGCCGGGGTGAGGGCGGAGAGGTATTCGGTGATGGCGGCGGTCTTTTCAGCGTCGGTGGGCTCCACCTCGTCCCCGGTGGGGAAGGGCAGGCCGGTGAGCACGTCGGTGTCCGGGCTGTCCAGCTGCTCTTGCACCACGTCGGAGTCGGCGGTGGCCTGGATGGCGAAGTCGGTGAGGGCGCTGGTATAGCCGATGGAACCGGAGAGCATGGAGGTGGAGGCGGCCGCGGCGTCCCCGGTGGGACGGGCGATGCCCACCACCTTCAGCTCCACCCCCACCTCGTCGCTGTTGTACAGCAGCTCCAGGCCGGTCTGGGTGGCGGACAGGTCGGCATAGGTGCCCGTTTCCCCGTCATACTGGAAGTACTCCGCCGGCAGGATGAGCTTGAAGGTGGTGCCGCACAGCTCCTCATAGCTCCAGGACAGCTCCTGGCTGTCCACCGGCTCCCCGTTCTGCAGGGCGGCCAGGCTCTCCTCCATCTCGTCCTGGGAGATCAGGCCCAGGGCGTAGAGCATCAGGTCGGAGATCTCGTTGTTGCCGTCCACAAAGAGGACCACCTCGTCATAGGCCTGGGGCCAGCTGCCGTAGAGCACCTCATAGTCCTCCCGGAAGCCGGGGTCGATGAGCTCGTCCCCCTGGCCGGGCATGAGCTCCTCCCACACCTCCATGCTCTCGTACATGGAGCCCATGGACTCAAAGTAGGAGGAGTAGTCCCCGCCATACATGGTGGACATGGCCTGCTGCATCAGGTCCATCACGTCGCTTTTGATGATGTCCCCGTTTTCGTCCTCGTTGTAGATGTCAAACCGGAAATCGTACCCGTACCGGATGTTGGCCAGCTCCGTGATCCCCCCGCCGCCGGCGTCCAGATACTCCTTGAAGGCGGCCAGGTTGTTGGTCACCGTCTCGGCGTTGAGCATGGAGTCCAGCAGGTCGTACATCACCGTGGAGGAGTACACCCGGCCCTCCTCCCGGTCCGGCGCCTCCCCGCCGCCCTCGTGGCCCGCCCCCATGAGGGAGGCGAGCATGGCGGTCATGTCCACGCTCTCCCCCTCGATGGTGATGGGGTAGCTGGACAGGGTGTCCTCCTGCACCTGGTTGATGTAGCCGTTGATGCCCGAGGACAGGGACAGGATCAGGGCGATGCCGATGATGCCGATGGAGCCGGCAAAGCTGGTGAGCACCGTGCGCCCCTTTTTGGTCATCAGGTTGTTCAGGGACAGGGACAGGGCGGTGAGGAAGGACATGGAGGTCTTCTTCCCCTTTTCCCCCCGCTGCCGGGGCGCCGGCGCCTGCTGGCTGTGATAGGGGTTGGAGTCCCCGGTGACCACCCCGTCCTTGAGCTGGATGATGCGGGTGGAGTAGGTCTGGGCCAGCTCCGGGTTGTGGGTGACCATGATGACCAGCCGGTCCCGGGCCACCTCCTTCAGCAGCTCCATCACCTGCACCGAGGTCTCGCTGTCCAGCGCCCCGGTGGGCTCGTCGGCCAGGAGGATCTCCGGGTCGTTGATGAGGGCCCGGGCGATGGCCACCCGCTGCATCTGCCCGCCGGACATCTGGTTGGGCTTCTTGTCCATCTGGTCGGCCAGCCCCACCTTCTCCAGGGCCTCCCGGGCCCGGCGGTGGCGCTCGGCCTTGGACACCCCGGACAGGGTGAGGGCCAGCTCCACGTTGGCCAGCACCGTCTGGTGGGGGATGAGGTTATAGCTCTGGAACACAAAGCCCACGCAGTGGTTGCGGTAGGTGTCCCAGTCCCGGTCGCTGTACTCCTTGGTGGAGCGGCCGTTGATGACCAGGTCGCCGCTGGTGTACCGGTCCAGCCCGCCGATGATGTTCAGCGTGGTGGTCTTGCCGCAGCCCGAGGGGCCCAGGATGGACACAAACTCGCTCTCCCGGAACTCCAGGTCCACCCCCCGTAGGGCCTCCACCCGGTTGTCCCCCATGACGTAGCTCTTCTTGATGTTGGTCAGCTTCAGCATTGGGTCTGCTCTCCTTTGATCTGTTCTGCAAGATAATCCATGGCCCGCTCCGCGGCGTCCACCCCCTGTTGGATGGCGTCCCGGTCCGCCTGGGGCAGCTGGTCCAGCAGCTGTCCATATCGGGCGAAGCGGCGGCGGATGCGCTCCAGGGTGTCCCGTCCCCCCTGGGTGAGGGAGAGGGTGACCACCCGCTCGTCCCGGAAGTCCCGGGCCCGCTCCAGATAGCCCGAGCGCTCCAGCCGCTTGCACAGGTTGGAGGTGTTGCCCTGGCTCATGCCCGTCTCCTGGCTCAGCGCCCCCACCGTCAGCCCGCCGCTGCGGTCCAGCAGGAGCAGCACATAGCCCTGGAGCAGGGTGAGCCCCTCCCCCTGGAGCACCGGCTCCAGCAGGCGGGTCATCTTCCCCTTCAGCCGCTGGTACACCGACAGGGCGTAGAAATCCGGCCGCTCCATTCCATCACCTCCAAATTATATTTGCGTCATATATAATAGAGACGTGCCTCCCCCCTGTCAACACCCGCCGGGCCGGATTCACAGATTGTTTACACACCCCTGTGCCCCCGCCGCTCCATTGGTCATTTTGTCCGCTTTGACAGTCCCCCGCCCTTGTAAAAACCGCACGGAAGCCGGGGGCATTCCCCTCCGGCTTTTGTCGCTTTTTTTGATAGAAAAATCACAAGCCACGCCCCCTTTTGTCGATCTCTCCCAATATCTTCCCTTGTTTTTAGGCATCCTATACAAAGTCCCATTCCTTTTAGGCATAGGTTTTCTCGTTTTTGGTATTGGACACCTTTCCCTTCATTGGTTATAATTTTGACATGGGATTTGTATGACCTGCCGCCGATATAGAGCCTCGTCTCCGTTTTGGATGGCAGGTGTTTTTGCGTAACATCCCAACCTGATTCCGAGGGGTCTCCCCGCAGGAGGTGATCAGCCGACAAGCGTACGTTTCCATTCCAAACCAAGTGTTCAAGAAAGAAAGGGGAAAGAAAATGTCTGCTATTGGCCTGATCGGCATTCTGGTCGCAATGGTGCTGTTCCTGGTCATGGTGTACAAGAACTGCGTCTCCTACTGGGTCGCCATTCTGTGCGCCATCATCGTGGCCCTCACCAACGAGCTGGATATCCTGAGCGCCCTGTTCACCCTGGGCGGCGAACAGAGCTCCTTCCTGCAGGGTATGGTGGACCTGCTGCCCACCATGTTCAAGGTGGTCTTCATGGGCGCCATCATCGGCAAGCTGTATACCGACTCCGGCGCCGTCACCTCCATCGCCAACGCCCTGATCCGCGCCTTCGTGGAGAAGCGCCAGGGCCCCTCCAAGATCACCGCCGCCGTCATCGTCATCGCTGTGCTCAACTGCCTGCTCACCCTGGGCGGCATCGACGGCTACGTGCTCACCTTCACCATGGTGCCCATCTGCCTGGCTGTCTGCCAGCAGTGTAACATCCCCCGCCGGTTCATCGGCGGCTTCATGACCTTGAACTGCGCCTTCATGGTGTTCCCCGGCTCCCCCCAGATCTACAACGTCATGGGCGTGGCCGGCGCGCAGGCCTTTGCCGGCGGGGCTGGTCTGAACCCCGCTGAGCTGGGCATCAGCTCCACCATGGGCATGATCCCCGGCGTCGTCGCCTCCATCATCATCGCCGTGCTCAGCGTCATCACCATGATCATCGTCTCCAAGCGGGCCGTGGCCCGGGGCGAGACCTTCGAGGCCGGCACCGTGGAGATGCCCCCCGTCCGGGAGGGCCGCACCCCCCACGTCATCCTGTGCATCCTGCCCCTGATCGTGGTCTTCGTGCTCTACTCCATCGTCAAGCTGGACGTGTTCTGGGCCCTGCTGGCCGGTATGATCCTGGCCGCCATCCTGTTCCTGCCCTTCCTGCCCAAGCAGGACGTGCGGGGCAACCAGATCACCCTGCTGGGCTCCCTGCGTGAGACCTTCAACCACGGCGCCAACCAGTATCCCAACGCCCTGATGAGCGTCATCACCCCCGCCGGCCTGGCCGCCGTGGTCACCAGCACCGCCACCTTCGGCGCCATCATCGGCATGCTCTCCGGCCTGCCCATCAACCCCATCATCCTGGCCGTCATCATGACCGTCATCATCGTGGCCCTCACCAGCTCTCCCCCGGCCACTCTGATGATCGTCATCCCCGCTGTGCTGGGTGTTGCGATGCAGCAGTTTGCTGGCGATATCACCGCGTTCTCCGTGCCCGCTATCGCCCGTACCTCCATCATCGCGGCCTCCACGCTGGAGACCCTGCCCTTCAACGGTCTGATCGTGCTGACCCTGGGCCTGACCCACTGCACCCACAAGCAGAGCTACAAGTACATGTTCCTGAACACCGTGGTGTACACCACCGTCGGCACCATCGTGGCCGCCGTGCTGTTCATCCTGTTCCCCGGCCTGGGCTGATCCCTCTGTCCGGTAGAACACCATCCATGTACCGACAGCGATCCCCCTCGAAAGAGGGGGGTCGCTTTTTTCTCCCCCAGGGGGTATACTCAGGAAAACGGGAGGTGATGCACTTGACGCTGCCGGATCTGAAACCCGGGCGCTACCGCCACTTCAAGGGCGGCGAATACGAGCTGCTGGGGGTGGCCCGCCACTCGGAGACCCTGGAGCCCATGGTGGTCTACCGGGCGCTGTACGGGGAGGGCGGATTGTGGGTTCGCCCCGCCGCCATGTGGAGCGAGCACGTGGAGCGGGAGGGCTACTCCGGCCCCCGGTTCACCTATGTGGGGGCGTGATTTTCCCGTTTTCAACCGGGGGATTTTGTGGTATACTGTTGCCAACGAAAGGGGGATGCGCCGCCATGTCCGACCGCCGTCTGTTTCACATCGTCTGCCTGCTGCTGGAGCGGGGGCCCATGACCGTCCACAGCCTGGCCCGGGAGCTGGGGGTGTCCTCCCGCACCGTCCGCCGGGACGTGGCCGCCCTGTCCGCCGCCGGCGTCCCCGTGTGCACCACCCAGGGCAGCGGCGGGGGCGTGTCCCTGCTGGACGGCTTTGTGCCGGACCGCCGGTCCTTCCCCCTGCAGGAGCAGGGCCAGCTGCTCTCCGCCCTGCCTCTGGAGGCCTGGGAAGATCCCCTGGCCAAGCTCTCCGCCCTGTTCCGCCGGACGGAGGAGGAGCCCTGGCTCCAGGTCTGCCTGGAGCGGTGGGGGGACGGGCTTGAGGGCCAGGGCGGCCTGTTCCCCCAGCTGCGCCGGGCCATCCTGGCCCGCCACCCCGTGTCCTTCACCTGCGCCGGCGCCCGGGAGGAGGGCCGCCGCCAGGTGCTCCCCGCCCGGCTGGTGTACCGCCAGGGGGCCTGGTATCTCCAGGGCTTCGACCTGGAGCGGGAGGAGTACCGCCTCTTTCCCCTGTCCCGGCTGGAGGAGCCGGCTATCTCCCTGGAGGTGTTCCGCCGCCGGCTGGAGCCCCCGGAGGCGGGCCTCGCCGGCCCCATCCCCCCGCTGTTCCGGGTGGAGGCCCGGCTGCGCTTCTCCCCCGCCCTGGCCCTGCGGGTGTACGACGAATTTGACCGGGACCATATCCGCGTCCAGCCCGACGGCACGCTGCTGGTGGAGGCGGTGTTCCCCCGGGAGCCCTGGCTGGAGGGCTGGCTGCTCTCCTTCGGCCCGGGGCTGGAGGTGCTCGCCCCGGAGGGGCTGCGCCGGGAGCTGGCCCGGCTGGCCGGGGAAGTGGCCCGGCAGTATGAGCCATGAGCCGTCAGACCGACAAACCCGCCGGGAGGGAAACACCTCTCCCGGCGGGTTTTGCCCGTTTTCTCACCCTTCCGGCTGCGCCCGGCAACCCCGCGGCGCGTCCGCCCCCGTCAGCCCCATGGGGGCGGAGCATTTCCGTCAGACAGCCCCAGTTTGTATGCAACGGCCTTTGCCGCCGTATCCGGACGTATGCCAACTGCAATGACAGCTGCATCTGCATCTGCAACTCAAACGCATCCTTAACTCCATCCCCAACAGGTGCGGCGGCAAAACTTCTGGGACAGGCAGCGCCCCACCGGTATCAGCCGGCGGGGCGCTGCCGCTTTTCGTATTTACAGGTTTGCCACATGTCGGTTTACCACCGCGCAGATAGTGGCGTCCACCAGCATCGTGACATTCAGCTTCAACTGTTCCACAGGAGCCTTCCCCTCCATATCGCCGCCGCACATGGCATAGACCAGGGTGCTGTACACGATCATGAACAGGATCCAGACAACATACTGGGAGGCGATCAGCTTTCCCGCCAGACCGCCGTTCCCGCTCCTGGCAAGGGTATGGGCGGTATAATATGCAAGGCCCCATAAACCGGCGGACATGAGCACCCCCAAGCCCGCCACTGCATATCCCTCGGCCGCTCCGCCCCACACCGTTTCACTGTACCGGAGGGAACTGGCGAACACAAAGAACACGGCAATATGGACAGCTGCCGCACACAGCACCAGCAGTGCCGCCCTTCCTTTTTGATTCACGCTGGCCGCTCCTTTCTCTTTTTTACCACGGATCAAACCGCCCCTCGTACCACACCGCTTCAAATTCTCCGTAGGTAGTACAAATATTGTTGTTCCACGGGGAGCATTCAACTTCTTCCATCCACCTGGCTTTTATCCACTCATTGCTCCGTAACGTTCCTTCCACATTGGAATCCCCCTCTGCGTATCTTCACAAGCGTTTCGCAGAACCTCTCACCTATACAAATTTTACCGCAGGCATCTCCTATTGGAAATGCTTTTTCCTGATCAGCTCATGCACCCAGATCACGCCATCAAAAACCGAGCCCGGCTTCCTGAGAAGCCGGGCTGTTTTCGCGTCAGAACAGATTTCTCTTCTTCAGGATCACCGCCAGGATGACGATGATGGCCACCGAGATCAGCAGGGGCACCCACCAGAAGTGGTCCAGGGGAAGGTTGGCCACGTTCATGCCGTAGAAGCCGAAGACGATGTTGGGCACCGTCATGAGGATGGTGATGGAGGTGAGCACCTTCATGATCACGTTCAGGTTGTTGGAGATGACGCTGGCGAAGGCGTCCATCATCCCCGAGATGATGGAGGAGTAGATCTGGGCCATCTCGATGGCCTGGCGCACCTCGATGAGCACGTCCTCCAGAAGGTCGTGATCCTCCTCGTACAGGGTGACGATGCGCCCCCGGAGGATCTTCTCCAGGGTGACCTCGTTGGCCTTCAGGGAGGTGTTGAAGTAGACCAGGGATTTCTCCAGGTCCAGCAGCTGGATGAGCTCCTTGTTCCGCTGGGACTTGTACAGCTGCCGCTCCATGTAGTTGTAGGTCTTGTCGATCTGTTTCAGATACTGCAGATACCGCTTGGCCACCAGCAGCAGGATATTCAGGATGAACCGGGTGCGCTGCTGGGTGCGCACGTCCTTCACCAGTCCATCCTGGAGATCCCGCACCACCGAGGTCTCCTTCAGGCACACGGTGATGATGTGCCGGTCGGTGACGATGATGCCCAGGGGGAGGGTGGAGTACACCACGCCGGTGTCGTCCTTCTCCATGGCGGGGGTGTCCACAATGATGAGGGTCTGGCCGTCCTCGCTGTCAATGCGGGAGGTCTCCTCCTCGTCCAGGGCGGCCCGCAGGAAGGTGGGCTCCACCCCCAGGGTGGCGGACACGGTTTTCAGCTCGTCCTCGCTGGGGTAGACCAGGTTCACCCAGCAGCCGTCCTCCACGGCGTCCAGCCGGGTGATCTTCCCGTCGATGGTTTTGTAAATGTTGAGCATTGACTTCACGCCTTTCCCGGAACCGCGCGGGCAGCAAAAAGCCCGTGCGGTTCCGCTTTGTCTGGCCTCCATGAGCGCATGGGGCAGCGGGCGCACGGGAGCGGAAAAGTCCGGCTCAGCGGGTGCGCCGCGATGGGTTGATGGTACAACTTCGGCCTATGGGATCGCCTGTCACGACGCATTCCACTTCCTTTCCCTTCAGGTTCCGGGCAGGGCGGCCCGGTTCAGCTCGTACAGATCTATTATATTCCCCCCGGGCCGTCTTTGCAAGACAGAAGTCTTGTAAAAACTCCGCAAACTCCCCCCTCCCCTGCGCCCCGCCGTCACCCCTCCCCCCGCCGGGCATAGACTGGGAATGGAACGCATCCGGAAACGACGGCGGAACGGGGGAGGTTGCCATGCTGCGGACAAAGAATTTCTGGGTCATTGGGGGGGACCGGCGCCAGGCGGCGCTGGCCGGGCTGCTGGCGGAGGACGGCCACGGGGTACATACCTTCGCCCTGGAGCAGGTCCAGGGCCTGAACTGCCAGCAGACGCTGGACGGCGCCCGTCTGGCCCACTGCGTGATCCTGCCCCTCCCCGCCGGGGACGGCCAGGGCCGCCTGAACGCCCCCCTCTCCGCCGTGCGCTGTCCCCTGGGGGAGATCCTGAGCATGCTGCGCCCCGGACAGCTGGTGTGCGCCGGCATGGCGGACGAGGGGCTGCGCGCCCTGGCCCGGGAGCATGGGGTGACCCTGCGGGACTACTTCGCCCGGGAGGAGCTGGCGGCGCGCAACGCCGTGGCCACCGCGGAGGGGGCCATCCAGATCGCCCTGGAGGAGCTGCCCATCACCCTCCACGAGGCCCGGGTGCTGGTGCTGGGCTTCGGCCGCCTGGGCCAGGCCCTCTCCCCCAGGCTGCGCGCCCTGGGCGCCAGGGTCTGGGTGGCCGCCCGCAGCTATCACCAGCGGGCGCTGGCCCAGGGCATGGGGCTGGAGGCGGACGGGTTGGCGGACCTGCGCGACTGGCTGTGCAGCTTTGACCTGCTGGTGAACACCGTCCCCGCCCCCATCCTGGGGCTGGAGGAGCTGTCGGCCCTGAAGGAGGGGGCGCTGGTCCTGGACCTGGCCTCCCGCCCCGGCGGCGTGGACTGGGAGAGCGCCAGGGCGCTGGGGGTACGCGCGGTACACGCCCTGTCCCTGCCGGGGAAGACCGCCCCGGTCACCGCCGGCCGGTACATCCAGGAGACGGTCTATCATATCATGGAAGAGTTAGGAGTGTGACTATGGAACAGCTGAACATGGGGTTCGCCTTCTGTGGATCCTTCTGCACCATGCACCGGGCGCTGGACGCCCTGGAGGACGCCGCGGGCCGGTACACCCGGATCGTGCCCATCGTCTCGGAGCGGGTGGCCGCCACCGACACCCGGTTTGGCAACGCCCACGACTTCATGCGGGAGATGGAGCGCATCTGCCGCCGCCGGGTGATCGCCACCGTGGAGCAGGCCGAACCCCTGGGGCCCAAGGAGCCGCTGGACATTCTGGTGATCTGCCCCTGCACCGGGAACACTCTGGGCAAGCTGGCCGGCGGCGTCACGGACAGCGCCGTGACCATGGCGGCCAAGGCCCATCTGAGAAACGGCCGCCCGGTGGTGCTGGCCATCGCCACCAACGACGGCCTGGGCGGCGCGGCGGCCAACATCGGCGCGCTGCTGGCCCGGAAAAACATCTACTTTGTCCCCTTCGGCCAGGACGACTGCAAGAACAAGCCCACCTCCCTGGTGTCCGACTTCTCCCTGATCCCCCAGACCGTCCGGGCCGCCCTGCAGGGGGAGCAGCTCCAGCCGCTGCTGCTCCCTGCTTCAGAGAAGAGATAGGGAGATTCCTTCCGCCTTTGGTTTGCCGGTTTCCGCACCGGCAGTGCGTCCCGGATTTCGCCCGGAGGGTTCCGGCAAGCCCTTTGGCTTTTGCCGGTTCTCGCACCGGCGGGCGAGGTACTTTCTCTTGCACCAGAGAAAGTACCCAAAGAGGGTGTATAGGGGGCGAACCCCCTATGTACCCCCCTGTTCAGTAGATCTGCGTCCGTCTCTTTCCGGCGTCCTGGACCCGCGGTTGCAGCAATTCCCTCGACGGCCTCCGGCCTGCTGCATCCGTATGCTTTGGTTGTTGCGCCCCACCAAGGCGCCTGGAATAGCGTAGCACTTCGGTACCTGCGCCGTTAGGGGTGCGGGCCCGCAGGCTTGAACACCCGCACCAGGCGCCCATAGGCGGCGCAGAAGTGCGACAGGTTTAGTCGGCAAAAGGCCGGGGGCCGCCGTGCGTGGCAGGTAGTGTCAGCAGGTGCGCGCCGGAAAGAGAACGCTGCACCGATTCTGCGCCCCCGTAAAACGGGGGTTCTTAGGGGGTAAGCCCTGCGTACGAGGGACGCCCTTTGTCCCGAGTTAAGCCGGGCTTACGCCCCTAAGCCGCCCTTTGGTTCCTTTCGGGCGGCGCCGAAAGGAACTCGCCCTCAGGCGAAACTGAGAACGCGCCTGTCGGGGCGGGACCCGACAAACCCAAGGGCTTGCCGGAACTCTCCGGCAAAAGGAGGGGGATCAGGGGCATGGCCCCTATGCGGGCTTTTGCCTACTTTTCTCCCGCGAGAAAAGTAGGTCGCCCTTCCGGGCGAAACCGGCACCCAAAGGGCTCCGGGCACCCCCGGGAAGAGAGAAGGGTTCCAACAACGGAGTATCTCCTATCTCCTATCTCCTCCCTCCTATCTGAAAATGCGGGATTGCTTTTCCTGTCAAGACAGCTTATAATCTTCTCAATACCGTAAGAGGGGGAATCCCTGTGAAACACGACATCAACTACACCATGCTCACCGACTTCTACGAGCTGACCATGGGCAACGGCTACTTCCAGACCGGCCTGGCCGACCGGATCTGCTACTTTGACGTGTTCTTCCGCAGCGTGCCCGACGGGGGCGGCTTCGCCATCGCCGCCGGGCTGGACCAGGTCATCCGCTACATCCAGGACCTGCGCTTTGACCGGGAGGACGTGGACTTCCTGCGCTCCAAGGGGATGTTCAGCGAGGAATTCCTCCAGTACCTGCTGGACTTCCGCTTCACCGGCGACATCTGGGCGGTGCCCGAGGGCACCCCCATCTTCCCCCGGGAGCCCATCCTCACCGTGCGGGCCCCCGCCATCCAGGCCCAGTTCATCGAGACCTATCTGCTGCTGGCCCTGAACCACCAGTCCCTCATCGCCACCAAGTCCAACCGCATTGTCCGGGCGGCGGAGGGCCGGGCCGTCTCCGAGTTCGGCTCCCGCCGGGCCCAGGGGGCGGACGGGGCCCTGCTGGGGGCCCGGGCCAGCTATATCGCCGGCTGCGCCGGCACCGCCTGCGCCATGGCCGACCAGATGTTCCACACCCCCGCCACCGGCACCATGGCCCACTCCTGGGTGCAGATGTTCCCCGACGAGTACACCGCCTTCAAAACCTACTGCCAGGTCTACCCCCACGCCGCCACCCTGCTGGTGGACACCTACAGCGTGCTCCACTCCGGCGTGCCCAACGCCATCCGGGTGTTCCAGGAGCTGGGCATCACCAGCGGCGGCATCCGCATCGACTCCGGCGACCTGGCCTACCTGTCCCGGAAGGCCCGGAAGATGCTGGACGACGCGGGGCTGCCCGGCATCAAGATCATCGCCTCCAACTCCCTGGACGAGTATATCATCCGGGACCTCATCACCCAGGGCGCCCGCATCGACGGCTTCGGCGTGGGGGAGCGGCTGATCACCTCCAAGAGCGAGCCGGTGTTCGGCGGGGTGTACAAGCTGGCCGCCATTGAGGACGAGGCCGGGCGCATCATCCCCAAGATCAAGATCAGCGAGAACCCCGCCAAAATGACCATCCCCCACTTCAAGAAGGTCTACCGCCTGTTTGAAAACGCCACCGGCAAGGCCATGGCCGACTACCTGTGCCTCCACGACGAGCAGCCCGACTTCACCCATCCCCTGGAGCTGTTCGACCCGGAGGCCACCTGGAAGCGCAAGACGGTGACCGACTTCACCGCCGTCCCCCTGCTGGTGCCCATCTTCCAAAACGGCCAGCTGGTGTACCGGGCTCCGTCCATCAACGACATCCGCTCCTACTGCGTGCGCCAGGTGGACAGCCTGTGGGACGAGGTCAAGCGCTTTGAAAACCCCCACAACTACTATGTGGACCTGTCCCAGAAGCTGTGGGATGTGCGGGCCGGCCTGCTGGCCGCCCAGCGGTAACCCGGCATGAGAGCCCTTCTCTTCGCCATGGACAAGGAGCTGGCCCCTCCTTTCACCGGCGGGCAGCCGGTGGACAACCCCGCCGGCCTCCCCCTGCGGCAGCTGAGGGAGGACCTGCTGGTGTGCGTGTCCGGGGTGGGCAAGGTGAACGCCGCCCTGGCCGCCCAGTTTCTCATGGACCGCTTCCCCATCCGGGAGCTGTGGAACGCCGGGGTGGCCGGCTGCTTCCGGCCCCTGGCCGTGGGCACTCTGGTGTGCGCCACCGCCTGCGTGCAGCACGACCTGGACGTGTTCGGCGACCCGCCGGGGCAGGTGCCCGTGGTGGAGCGGGTCTTTCTCCCCTGCGCCCGGCCGGAGGAGGACGCGGCCCGGCTGGCCGCCGCCGGCCTGCCCTGTACTACCGGGGTGGTGGCCAGCGGGGACTGGTTCGGCCGGGACCTCCCCCGGGCCCACGCCATCCGGGACCGGTTCGGCGCCCTGATGTGCGACATGGAGGCGGGGGCCGCCGCCCAGGTGTGCCTGCGCAATCATGTGCCCTTCCGCTGTGTGAAGGTGGTGTCCGACCACCTGGACAACCCGGCCCAGTACCAGCAGTACCAGGCCAATCTGCCCGGCGCCGTGGCCCGGCTGAGCCGCGCGCTGGAGCTTCTTCTGGAGGTTTGAACCATGGAACCCATCGCCAGTTTTCAGGTGGATCACCGCACCCTGAACCCCGGGCTGTACCTGTCCCGGCGGGACGGCAGCGTCATCACCTTTGACCTGCGCTTCAAAAAGCCCAACACCGGGGATCTGCTCACCAACGCCCAGCTGCACTCGGTGGAGCACATCATCGCCACCCTGCTGCGCAACAGCCCGCAAAAGGACGCCGTGGTCTACTTCGGCCCCATGGGCTGCCAGACCGGGTTCTACTTCCTCTTTGACGGGGACAGGCTGTCCCTGGCGGAGGCGGTAAAACTGCTGCGGGAGGTCTTTGCCGCCGGCGCCGCCTGGCAGGGGGACATGCCCGGAAAGAGCGAGGCGGAGTGCGGCAACTACCGCAACCTCAGCGTGGAGCTGGCCCGGGCCCAGTGCGGCTATTACGCCGGCCTCATCGCCCACTGGGACGTGGAACAGCTGGCCTATTGACACAAAGAGCCATCCCCCACCGGCGTGGGGGATGGCTCTTTTGTCGTCTTATTCCGGCTCTGCCTCTCCCGCCTGGGAGAGCGGCCCGCCGGTGTGTCCCTCCACCAGCTCCATGAACAGGGCGATGGCCGGGTTGTAATTCACCCTGCGCCACGCCATGGTGATGTCATGCCCCCGGGTCTCCACCGTGGGCAGCTCCCGGATCACCACGTCCGGGTTGAACCGCTCAATGGTCCGGTTGGTGGTCACCGCCACCCCCCGGCCCATCTGCACCCACAGCAGGACGTCCTCCATCTTGTCCACCTGGACCATCTCCCCGTGGATTCCGTTCTTCTCCAGCAGGTTGGCGATATACTGATACCCCTCTTCGCTCACCCAGCGGCCCAGCTGGACAAACCGCTCCTGGCGCAGGTCGGACAGGGCGATGTCCGCCGCCCCGGCCAGGGGGTGATCCCGGTTGAGCATGATGCAGGAGTCAAACTTCTGCACGTTCACCGCCATCAGGTCGGGCTTGTCAAACAGGGAGAAGCCATAGGTGCAGATCAGGTCCAGCTCATCCCGGTACAGCCGCTCCGGCAGTTCCCCCAGGGAGAACCGCTCCAGGGTCAGGAGGATCTGGGGATAGCGCCGCTGGAACTCGTCCACCACCGGGGGAAACAGCTCCGAGATGTCATACACGTCCAGGATGCCCACCCGCAGCCGGCCCTGGAACCCCTGGTTGGCGCTGCGGGCGTCCTCCACCAGGCCCTCATACCGCTTGAGCAGGTCGGGCAGGCCGTTGTACAGCACCGCGCCGCCGGGGGTGAGCTTCAGCGTCTTCTTGTCCCGGATAAACAGCCGGGTCCCCAGCTCCTCCTCCATGGACTGGATCTGGCGGCTCAGGGCGGGCTGGGTCATGAACAGGCTGCGGGCCGCCTCGGTGAAGCTCAGGCACCGGGCCGCCGCGATGAAGTATTTCATCTGGTTCAGGGTCATGCGATCTCCCCCTTTGGGGGGAGTATATCACATCCATGCTCTGTTTGCAATTTTTTCATTCCCATTGCGCATACTGCTTTTCCCCGGGGACGCATTCTGTTTTCGCATGATGTCCATACCCTCCCGGCATAAACAGACAACACAATTGCATGGTTGATCTGCCCGAAAGAAATTGCAGTTCCCCCGGCGGGATGATATAATTTCTACAGGTTTGAAACAAACTTCACAAACTGGAGGTACATTATGAAAGTCTTGGGTATCGTGGCCGGGCGCCACAACGGCAACAGCGAGATCCTGGTGAAGGAAGCCCTGCTGGCCTGTCAGGAGGCGGGGGCGGACTGCAAGCTCATCAACCTGTTTGACTACCACATCGAGCACTGCACCGGCTGCGAGTCCTGCACCATGCAGATGGGGGACGTGGCCATGGGCAAAGGCACCTACAAGGGCTGCGTGCTCAAGAACAAGGACGACATGGACCGCATCGTCAACGAGATGCAGACCTGCAACGGCATCATCGTGGGCGTGCCCACCTACGACCTCACCCCCAGTTCCCTGTACCTGAAGTTCGCCCAGCGCTTCCTGGCCTATGAGCTGGCCTTCCGGCTGGAGATCGGCGAGGTGAAGGAGGATCCCCACATGGTGGGCGGCCTCATCGCCGTGGGCGGCTCCTGCCACGACTGGCAGACCCTGGCCCTGGAGGGCATGGGGGCCACCATGTTCACCCAGTCTATCTCCGTGGTGGACCAGATGATGGCCACCCGCAACGGCCGGCCGGGCAACGTGCTGCTCCGGGACGAGCAGATCCAGCGGGCCCACAAGATGGGCGAGAACATCATCAAGGCCATCCAGACCCCCGTGGAAGAGCGGGGCTGGCTGGGCGACCCCGACATGGGCATGTGCCCCCGCTGCCACTCCTCCCTCATCTACAAGGGCGATCCCCACTGGGACGGCATCCAGTTCCCCTTCGAGTGCGCGGTGTGCGGCGCCGGCGGCGACCTGGTGAAGGACGAGAAGGGGGAGTACCACTTCGTGCTGGCGGAAAACGGCCTCATCCGGGACCGGAACGTCAACGCCGCCCGGGCGGAGCACCTCAACGAGATCATCAAGACCCGCATCGAATTCATGCAGAACATGGAGACCGTTCAGGCCAAGTACGCCAAGTACAAGGAGCTGAAGTTCCCCGCCATCTGATTCGGAACACAGACACCGAGGGGCCGCCCGGCTGGGCGGCCCCTTTCTTGCCGGGAAAGGCCCGGTCTTTTTCAGATAGGAGTGATGAGATAGGAGATAGGAGAGATTCTGGCTGCGGTTCTCTGTCCTTTTGCCAGCGGGTGCCGGCAGGCCCTTTGGATTGCCGGGTCTCGTCCCGGCAGACGAGGTACTTTCTCTTGCGCAAGAGAAAGTACCCAAAGAGTGCGCATAGGGGGCGAACCCCCTATGCACCCCCCGCTCAGTTGCACTGCGTCCCTCTATCACCGGCGTCCTGAACCCGCGGCTGCGCAGGTTCCATCGACGGCCTCCGGCCTCCTGCGTCCGTATGCTTGGGCTATCCCACCCCCCCGGGCCGCCTAAATTGGCAAGGCCCTGGGGTGCCTGCGCCGTTAGAGGCGCAGACCCGCAGGCTTGAACACCAAGATGAGGCGCCCATAGGCGGGGGACGGGAGAAACAAATCAAGTCGGCAAAAGGCCGGGGGCCGCCTTGCGTGGCAGGGAGTGTCAGCAGGCGCACGCCGGTCGTTAGAACAATGCACCAGTTTTGCTCCCCCGTAAAACGGGGGTCCTTAGGGGGTGGGCCGACTGTGAGCATGGAGCGCCCTTGGCTCCATGTCGAACCGGAGGCTCACCCCCTAAGCGTGTCTTTGGTTTCTTTCTGCACGAGCAGAAAGAAACTCGCCCTCAGGCGAAACTCGTCGTCGCAAAGTCCGCTTTGCTTCGTTTCCACCCAAGGGCGGTGAAAACTTCGCCCGCTCCCTTGCTCCTCCTCTCCCCACCGAAACCGCTGACGCTGGGTTTCGGCGGGGACCCCGATAAAGGGCCTGCCGGGGTGTCCCCCGGCAAACAGGGGCCGCCCAACCGGGCGGCCCCTGTCTCGGTTTTCCCTCACCCCGCCCGGCGGTTCTCCTCCAGGGAGATGCGGTCGGCGATCATGGCGATGAACTCGCTGTTGGTGGGTTTGCCTTTGGTGTTGGAGACGGTATACCCGAAATACTTCTGCAGGGTCTCCAGGTCTCCCCGGTCCCAGGCCACCTCGATGGCGTGGCGGATGGCCCGCTCCACCCGGCTGGCGGTGGTGCCGTATTTCTTGGCCACCGCCGGGTACAATACCTTGGTCACGGCGTTGATCACGTCCATGTCCGCCACCGCCAGGCCGATGGCCTCCCGGAGATACTGATAGCCCTTGATGTGGGCGGGCACGCCGATGTCGTGGATGATGGCGGTCACCCGGCGCTCCAGCCCCCGGCCCCGCTCCGCCTCGGACTGCGGCTCCTCCGCCGTCAACTGGCTGCTGGCCAGCTGCCGGATCCGCTCCACCACCGCCGACAGCCGGCAGGGCTTGAGCATGCAGTAGTCTCCGCCCCGTCCGGCCACCTCCTCCGCCAGGGCAGGCGCGGCAAAGGCGGACAGCACCAGGATCTTCGGCCCCGTCCCCGCCAGGTGCTCCAGCACCTCCAGCCCATCCATGCCGGTGAGCAGCAAATCCATCACCACCACATCGGGCCGGATCTCCCGGGCCAGGTTCAGCAGCTCTTCCCCGTCCCCGGTCTGACCCGCCAGCACCAGATCTTCCTCTCCCTCCAGCATATCACGGAACATCCCACGAAACTCCTGGG
The DNA here is from genome assembly GCA_944385465.1 of uncultured Oscillospiraceae bacterium. Lineage (GTDB taxonomy): Bacteria > Bacillota > Clostridia > Oscillospirales > Oscillospiraceae > Enterenecus. The sequence goes on from CALWXH010000018.1 coordinate 18,590, forward strand.
ACGCGTCTGCCACCAAAACCTTCTTCTGTTCGTCCATTGCCATTACCCTTTCCGGTCCCCGACCAGTGATATTTTCCAGTTTTTAGCTGTGCCTCTAAAATACCACAGGATGCTCCACCTGGCAAGGGCTTTTTACCATTTTCTTGCAGTTAATGTTCGACAGCCGTGTCGATTCCTGTCCCGGCGGCCCTTCGGCTCACTCCAGGCCGCACTGGCGGAGCATCCGCCCGGCCCAGATGCCGTAGCCGCAGGCGGGGTCATCCACCATCACGTGGGTCACCGCCCCCACCATCCGCCCGTTCTGGAGGATGGGGCTGCCGCTCATGCCCTGGACAATGCCGCCGGTGGCCTCCAGAAGCCGGGCGTCCGTGACCTGGAGCAGAAAATCCCGGCAGTCCGTCTCGCTCTCCGGATAGATCTTTTCAATCCGGATCTCGTATTCCTCCACCTGCTCCCCGGAAATATTGCACAGGATGGTGGCCTTTCCCGTCTCCACCTCATCCCGGGGGGCCACCTCCACCGCCTGGCCCGGCCAAGGGCTGGCGCCGGACAGGGTGCCGAACACCCCGCCGCTGGTGTTGGCCCACAGGGTCCCCAGGGTCTGGGAGGTGTCAAACACGCCGTTGAGCTGCCCGGGGTCCCCCGCGCGGCCCCGCTCCACGCCGCCCACGCTGGCGGGCAGGATGGAGCCGCTCTCCAGGGGCATGAGCAGGGCGGTATCCACATCGCTGATGCCGTGGCCCAGGGCGCCGAAGGTCCCGGTGTCCTGGCAGTAGAAGCTCACCGTGCCGATGCCCGCCATGGAGTCCCGGACCCAGGCGCCCAGCTTATAGGCCCCGTCGGAGGCGCACTGCACCGCCCGGGCGGTGAGCTCCAGGGGCTGCTCGTCCCGGATGGCCTGGATGCGCAGGGGCTGGCTCTCCAGCTGCTGGAGCAGGGCGGATACCTCCTCAATGGTGTCCACCTGGGTGGAGTTGATGTGGGTGATCACATCCCCCTCCTTCAGCCCGCAGGCCTTGGCCGGGTTGACCAGCCCCTGGCTGGTGTCGATGTCTGAGGTGCCCACCACCACAACGCCATCGGAGAACAATTTGATACCCACGGCACGGCCCACAGGGACCACCGACACCGCGTCCGCCCGGGCCAGCAGCGGCCACAGCGCCAGCGCCACCACCAGCGCCGCCGCCAGCCACCGGGCCACCGCCCAGGCCGGCCCCCAGGGCCTTGTCTCTTCCTTCAATGATCATCACCGCCTTCTGACAAATTCGCGGGTTTTCTCCCGCCTGTTTAATATGGCGGAAATTCGCTTCCGTCACCGCGGAAAAGTCAGGGGCGGCTGGCAGGGCGGCTTTGCCAGCTTCTTGCCCTCCGCCCTCCTTGGTTTTTATGCGGGAAAAATCCGGCGATCCGGCTTCTTTTTTCCTTCCGGTCCATGGCGCCGCCACGCATAGTATGCCCGTCCTTCCGCATAAACTGGACAGACAGAATGTTTCCGGAGGATGGTATGATGCGACAAGTCAACTGCAGGCCGTGGCTCACCTTTTTTGCCGCCCTGGGGCTGGGCGTGCTGCTCCACTTTTTGTACGCCTGGCTGCCCAACCCGCTCACCGCCCTGTTCTCCCCGGTGCGGGAGAGCCTGTGGGAGCATTTGAAAATTTTGTTCTACCCCCTGCTGGCCGCCGCCCTCTTCCTCACCCGGGGGGCGCCGGCGGCCCGGGCCGCCCGGCTGCTGTGCCTGCCCCTGGTGTGCGCCCTGATGCTGGGGGCGGGCTGGGTGTACCACATCGCCCTGCGGGGGGAGGGCATGGCCTTCGACCTGATCCTCTATGGGGTACTCATGGCCCTGGGCTTCCTGCTGCCCCGGCTGCTGTGGCCCCTGGGGGACCGGGCCTGGGTGCGGTCCCTGGCCGGCTTTCTCGCCGTCCTGGTGTGGGTCTTTCTGGTGTGGTTCACCTTCTTCCCCCCGGAGCACCTGCTGTTTGCCGATCTCAGCGGCGGGGTGCGCACCTTTCTCACCATCCCAGTGTGACAAAAGCCGCCGGAAAGGGCTTGGCCCTTTCCGGCAGCTTTGTGTCTGATGCTCACAGTTTCATGTCTCAATCTGCCTGGGATTCCGCCGCCTGCGGGCGGCGGGGACGACGCTCCGCTGGGGTGACTTTCTGTACGCGCAGAAAGTCACCAAAAGCGCGCCCGAAGGGGGGCGTACCCCCCTTGGGTATCCCCCCCCGCTCAGTTGGACTGCATCCCTCTCTTTCCGGCGTCCTGGACCCGCGGTTTCCCAGCTTCCCCCGACGCCCTCCGGGCTCGTGCAGCCGTATGCTTCGGCTGTCCCACCCCACCGGGGCGCCTGGCCAGGCTGGGCACTTCGGCGTGTGCGCCGTTAGAGGTGCAGACCCGCAGGCTTGAACACCATGGGTAGGCGCCCATGAGCGGCGCAAAGGATTGCAGGGCAAGACAGCAAAAGGCCGCAGGCCGCCGTGCGTCGCTGGGAGTGTCAGCAGGCGCACGCCGGTAAGAGAACGCTGCACCAATTCTACGCCCCCGTAAACCGGGGGTTCTTAGGGGGGCAAATCCTGGAGGACGTCCTTTGTCCGATGGATTTGTCCCCCTATGCGCGTCTTTGCCTACTTTCTGCGCGTGCAGAAAGTAGGTCGCCCTGGGGGCGAAAACCCAAAATTCAGAGGGCCTGCCGGCACCCGCCGGCAAAAGGGACAGAGAACCGCAGACGGACTATCTCCTATCTCCACTCTCCACTCTTCCCTCTCCACTCTCGCTCCCCACCCCGGTGAGGTCAAAGGCCGGAACAAACCCCTCCCCCACCGAGGACAGCTCCTGGACATAGCCGGGCAGGCCCAGGTTCTCCATGTAGTCCCGGGCGGCGCGCAGCTCGGAGGGGCGCAGGGTGCGCCCCAGCTCCGGCCAGGGGGACAGGTCCCCCATGGGGGTGTACTGGGCCATGAGGGAGAAGAGCACGCTCCCCCGGGGGAAGGTCTCCGCCACCCAGTCCATCACCAGCTTGGCCTCCCGCACCTGGCCGGGGAGAATCAGGTGCCGGATCACCACCCCGCTCTTCAAAAGCCCATCTTCCAGCCGCGCCGGCCCCCGCTGGCGGAACATCTCCAAAATGGCCGCCTTGGCCGCCTCCGGGTAGTCCTCCGCCCCGGAGTACCGCTGCGCCAGGGCCGCCGTCACATACTTCAGATCGGGCAGGTAGACGTCCACCCTGCCCGCCAGGGCCCGGAGGGTTTCCACCCGCTCATATCCCCCGCTGTTCCACACCACCGGCAGGCGGCCGGGGATGGGTCGGGACAGCGCCCGGGCCAGGATGTGGCTGTACTGGGTGGGGGTGACCAGCTCGATGTTGTGGGCCCCCTGGTGGGCCAGATTCTGAAAGATGGCCCTCAGGCCGTCCTCGCTCACCGCCCGGCCGAAGTTGCCGTGGCTGATGGCGTCGTTCTGGCAGAACACGCACCCCAGGGTGCAGCCGGAGAAGAACACCGTCCCCGCCCCCCGGCTGCCGGAGATGCAGGGCTCCTCCCAGTGGTGAAGGGCCGCCCGGGCGATGCGCAGGCCGTCAGGCAGGCGGCACCAGCCCTCCCCCCGGTTTTCGTCCCGCACCGCGGCGCACCGCCGGGGGCACAGATTGCAGATCATGGGCGCGCCTCCTTCCCGTTCTCCCGGCCCAGCCGCTGTTCCACCAGGGGGGCGCAGCACTGAAAGGCGTTGGGCACAGCGTAGGTCTGCCGCAGCTCCTGCAGGCCGGCCCACACCCAGCCCGGGGGCAGCGCCTCCCCCGCCGCCTCCACGGCCCGGAGAGTGAGGCGCCACTCCACATGGGTGAAGATGTGCCTGCCCTGCCCGGCGTACTCCACGCACAACGGCTCAATCCCCCACGCCGGGGGCAGGGGGCCGTCCCCCGGCTCGTTGGGGTACTCCCACAGCCCCGCCAGCAGCCCCTTGTCCGGCCGGCGGCGCAAGGCCACCTGGTCCCCGCGGAAGAGGAGCCACACCGTGCGCTCCTCCACCCGGCGCTCCTTTTTCTTCCCCTTCACCGGCAGCTCCCCCGTGCGCCCCTCCAGACGGGCGGCGCAGAAGTCCCTGGCCGGGCAATGCTCGCACAATGGCGCGCCGTTGGGCAGGCACACCGTGGCCCCCAGCTCCATCATGGCCTGGGTGAACGCCCCGGGGGCCCGGAGGGGGATGACCCGCCCCAGCTGCTCCGCCACCCGCTTTTTCATGGCGGGGGTGGTGATGTCCCCATCGTCCCCGGTGAGGCGGGCCACCACCCGCAGCACGTTGCCGTCCACTGCGGGGACGGGCTGGCCGAAGGCGATGGAGCAGATGGCCCCGGCGGTGTAGTCCCCCACCCCCTTCAGAGCCCGGACGCTTTCATAGTCCGAGGGGAACACCCCGCCGTGCTGTTCCACGATCTGCCGGGCGGCGGCCTGGAGGTTCCGGGCCCGGTTGTAGTAGCCCAGCCCCTGCCACAGCTTCAGAAGCCGCTCTTCCGGGAGGGCGGCCAGGGCCGCCACGTCGGGCACCTCGGCCAGAAAGCGCCGGTAATAGTCCAGCACCGCCGCCACCCGGGTCTGCTGGAGCATGATCTCGGACACCCACACGTGGTAGGGGGTGGGGTCGTCCCGCCAGGGCAGGCGCCGGGCGTTGTCCCGGTACCACTCCAGCAGGGGGATGGGAAGTTGTTCCAATGGGTTCAAGGCCGCCACCTCCGATGCGTGAGACTTCTGCTATGGTACCACAGGCCGCCCGCTTTTTCAATCGCCGGCGCGGGGTGTTTTTTCACCCCGCCCCAAGGTTTCGGCAGGTTTTTCCCGCCCCCCGGGCTATAATCCTGTCAAACCCACTCAGGAGGACAAGCCATGCCCATCACAGTGAACAGCCAGTCCGGCGGCGCGGTCATCACGCTGTCCGGCGAGATCGACCACCACGGCGCCCGGGTGATGATGCAGCAGATGGAGGACGCCATCGCCCGTACCCTGCCCATGCGCCTGACCCTGGACCTGTCCGGCGTCACCTTCATGGACAGCTCGGGCATCGCCGTGCTGCTGCGGGCCCTGCGGCAGATGAACCAGCTGGGGGGCAGCCTGCGGGTGACATCCATCCCCGTCCAGGCCCGCCGGGTGCTGGACGCCGCCGGCGTGGGCCGGCTCATCACTTTGGAATAAGGAGGGCTACATAGTGAAAGCCATCGACCAGTCCACCATCCTCTTCACCTCCCGCTCGGCCAACGAGGGCTTCGCCCGCTCCTGCGCCGCCTGCTTCGCCGCCCAGCTGGACCCCACCCTGGACGAGGTGGCCGACATCAAGACCGCCGTGAGCGAGGCGGTGACCAACGCCATCGTCCACGCCTACCCCGACCGGCTGGGGCGCATCGCCCTGCGGCTGCGCCTGCTGGAGGGCAACACCCTGGAGGTGCAGGTGAAGGACACCGGGGTGGGCATCCCCGATGTGGAGCAGGCCCGCGCCCCCCTGTTCACCACCGGCAGCGAGGAGCGTTCCGGCATGGGCTTCACCATCATGGAGAGCTTTATGGACAGCCTGAAGGTGCGCTCCGCCCCGGGAAAGGGCACCACCGTCACCATGCGCAAGCGCATCGCCCGCCGCTCCGGCGGGGGGCGGTGAGAGGGCTGGACGCCCCCTCCCTGCTGGAGGCGGCCCGGAGGGGCGACAACGACGCCTGCGAGCGGCTGCTCATTGACAACAGCGCCCTGATCTGGTCGGTGGCCCGGCGGTACTACGGCCGGGGGGTGGACCCGGAGGACCTGTACCAGCTGGGCTGCCTGGGCTTTCTCAAGGCGGTGCGGGGCTTCGACCCGGACTACGGCACCCAGTTTTCCACCTACGCCGTGCCCAAGATCGCCGGGGAGATCCGCCGCTTCCTCCGGGACGACGGCATGGTGAAGGTCAGCCGGGGGATGAAGGAGCGCTCCGCCGCCCTGCGCCAGGCCCGGCAGCAGCTGAGCCAGCAGCTGGGCCGGGAGCCCACCCTGTCCGAGCTGTCCGCCGCCACCGGCCTGGAGGCGGAGGACATCGCCGCGGCGGACACCGCCGCCCTCTCGGTGGCCTCCCTCCAGAGCGAGAGCGGCGAGGACGGCTTCACCCTGGAGTCGGTGCTGGGCACCGGCGGCATGGAGGAGGAAGTGGTGGAGCGCCTCACCCTGCGCTGGGCCATCGACGCGCTGCCCCAGCGGGAGCGGCAGGTGATCTTCCTGCGCTTTTACAAGGGCCTCACCCAGGACCGGGCCGCCCGGGTACTGGGGGTGAGCCAGGTGCAGGTGTCCCGCATCGAGCGCCGGGCCATCTCCCGGCTGCGGGAGGCCCTGACAGAGCCGCAGCAGACCGGATGACAAGAGAATTTCCTTGTCATCCGGTCTGCTGTGTTGTTTTCCACATTTTGCTTGACTTTTTCTTCTATTTCCGCTATGTTGATAGTGGAATAGTATTATATTTTGACTTTTTTGTGCATTCTGACAAGGAGGGCGATTCCCATGAACACCGCCGCGGCCCGTCACTGACCCATTCCTCTGTGAAGGAGGGCCTGCAATGAAAAAGAAAACCGTCATCACCCTTGTGGTGGTGCTGGCCGTGGGCGCCGTCCTGCTTTTTCACGCCTGGCTGTCCCCCGGAAGATTTCTCACCCCCGACTTCACCTGGATGGGGGAGTGCGTGGTGGTGGACAAGTCCGCCGGAGACGGGGCTTGCCTGCTGCTGGTGCGCACGGGGGACGGCTACACCCCCGCCTATCTGACCCTGGAGTGTACGCCGGAGTGGTATCAGCAGCTCCAGCCCGGGGACCGGATTTCCGGCGGATGGATCTATAACCGCAACACCCACCAGGGAAGCCTCTATTCCAGCGGCTTGCGCGTACTGGAAGGGGGCAGTCAGCCATGAACCTTGGAACCAAACGCCAGTGGCTCAGGCTGGCCCTGGGTATGGCCGCCCTGCTGTTTTTCGTGCTGTGCTTCATCGCCTCCCGTCCCCTCTACCTCCGGCTGTCCCACCACTCCGTTTCCGGAGAGGGGATCGTCCTGGACAAGGCGGTCACCGCGGAGGGATACACCCTGGCCGTCCGGACGAAAGAGAGCGGCCAGCCCTACCTGCTGCTGTACTGCGACGAGGCCTGTTACCGGCAGGCCTCCGCCGGGGACCGGCTCCGGTTTCACGGCCCGGTCAGCCCGCTCACCCAGTCCGGACACATTCAGGAATTTGAACTGCAACAGGAGGGATTGCCGTGAAACGTCTCACTGCCCTGCTGGCCGCCCTGCTTCTCCTCCTGGCCCTGGTGGGCTGCGCCCCGGAGAGCTCCTACCCTGAGGATTCCTACCTGATCCGGGGCACCGTGTACCTGAAAGACCAGTTGGCAACTCCCATCATCTGTATCTATCGGGATGAGGAGTACGGGGGCGGACTGGCCGCCATCTCGGTAGACAATCTGGATGACTTTGAGATTGGCGACCGGGTGGAAGCCCGGGTGGGCGGCCGCATCATGGAGATGAGCCCGTGCTTATACCAATACTACTACTCCTGCCGGGTCATCGGCTGACCCCCCTCCCCGCCTGAAACACACGCACAGCCAGCTCACCCACTCCGGACACATTCAGAAATTTGAGTTGCAATAGGAGGGATTGCCATGAAACGTCTCACTGCCCTGCTGGCCGCCCTGGCCGTTTGCCTGGCGGTCTCTGTGTCTGTCAATCTATATCAGGCTTTTGGTTCCCCCCAAACCCAGCCGGTGCGGGGAACCTATATCACCCCCCAGGAAACCTATGCCCAGAACTACAACAGGGGCGCGGCCTGGATGGTGCTGACCGAGGACCACTTTTACCTGTATGACGGGCTGACCCTGGAACTGATGGAGGAAGGGGAATACCGCACTTCCGAAGACGGGCAATACCTGGACCTGACGGCGGACGGTGCACCCTATATGCAGGCCGCCTTAGACGGCAAAACCCTGTGCCTGATCCACCCGGACGGGAACGGGGTCATCGCAGTACAGCATGTGAACAACGAATATGTATTCCCGGGCGCGTACCCAGACTCTTTTTCCCCGGGCGGCGCGGCGAAGGTCTGACCCCCTCCCCGCCTGAAACACACGCGCAGCCCGCCCGGCCAGAAGGCCGGGCGGGCTGCAGACATTTGCTCTGTTTTCTCTGCCGGCTTACAGCCACCACATGCCGTCCTCCGTGTCCCGGATGAGCATGGGCTTCAACACGTCCACCGCCTTTTCCAGCCCCTCCCGGATGGACATCAGGCCGTCCTCGTGCTCGATGCTCACCGCCCCGTCGTACCCCGCCAGGCGCAGGGCGGACAGGATGTCCCGCCACACCGGCTCCCCGTGGCCCCAGCCCACGGTGCAGAACACCCAGGAGCGCTCCCGGAGCAGGTGGTAGCCCTTGGTGTCCAGCACGCCGGCGCGGCCGGTATTCTGCGGGTCGATGCGGGTATCCTTGGCGTGGACGTGGTAGATGGCCTCCCCCAGGGCCCGGATGGCGGCCGCCGGGTCCACCCCCTGCCAGAACAGGTGGCTGGGGTCGAAGTTGGCCCCCACCGTCTCCCCCACCCCGGAGCGCAGGCGCAGCAGGGTGTCCGGGTTGTACACGCAGAAGCCCGGGTGCATCTCGATGGCCACCCGCACCCCCGCCTCCCGGGCCAGCCGGGCCGCCCCCTCCCAGTAGGGGAACAGCACCTCGTTCCACTGGTAGTCCAGGGTGCGGGCAAAGTCCTCCGGCCAGGGACAGGTGACCCAGTTGGGGGTGGCGTCCCCCGGCCCGCCGCCGGGGCAGCCGGAGAAGGTGACCACCGTGTCCACCTCCAGCAGGTTGGCCAGGCGCAGGGTATCCAGATAGGTCTGGTGGTCCGCCGCCGCCCGCTCCCCGTCCGGGTGGACCGGGTTGCCGTGGCAGGACAGGGCGGAGATGGACATGCCGTTGTCCGCCAGCAGCCTCTTCAGCTCCTGCGTCCGGCCGGGCCGGGCCAGATAATACGCCGGGTCACAGTGGGCCTTGTTGGTATAGCCGCCGGTGCCCAGCTCCACCTGCTCCACCCCCAGCCCCCGCAGATAGGGCAGCACCTGGTCCAGGCCCTGGTGGGAAAAGGGGACGGTCAGCACGCTGAGTTTCATTGCAATCACCTTCCGATTGTCTTGTTCGGTGTTTCAGCATACCACATCCCGCCCCCACCGTCCAGTGGAAATCTGCCGCTCGGGCAAAAATCCCGCCGGGGGAAGTCGCGCCAGCCGGCGGCGCCTTCGCCCTCCGGGCGGAAGGGGCTTGAAAAATTCCCCGCCGCGTACTATGATAGGGGTATCGGCACAGCGGGCCGCTGCTTTCCGGCCCGCCGCGCACTTCTTTTTTCTGTTACGGAGAGAATCACATGGACAACACGCTGTATATCGTTGTGCCCTGCTACAACGAGGAGGAGGTCCTGCCCGAGACCTCCAGGCGGCTGCGGGCCAAACTGGAGCAGCTCATGGCCGCGGGAAAGATCAGCCGGAAGAGCCGGGTGCTCTACGTCAACGACGGCTCCAAGGACCGCACCTGGAAGCTCATCTCCCGGCTCCACGAGGCGTGCCCCCTGTTCTGCGGGGTGGATCTGACCCGCAACCGGGGCCATCAGAACGCCCTGCTGGCCGGGCTGATGACCGCCAAGGACCGGGCGGACATGGTCATTTCCATGGACGCCGACCTCCAGGACGATGTGGACGCGGTGGACGCCATGGTGGACAAGTTCCTGGAGGGGGTGGACATCGTCTACGGGGTGCGCTCCTCCCGGAAGCGGGACACCTTCTTCAAGCGCACCACCGCCGAGGGCTTCTACCGGGTGATGAACGCCATGGGGGCGGAGACGGTGTTCAACCACGCCGACTACCGCCTCATGTCCCGGCGGGCGCTGGAGGGGCTGGCCCAGTTCAAGGAGGTCAACCTCTTCCTGCGGGGCATCGTGCCCATGATCGGCTACCGCACCGACACGGTGGAGTACGAGCGGGGGGAGCGGTTTGCCGGTGAGAGCAAATACCCCCTGAAGAAGATGCTGTCCTTCGCCATGGAGGGCATCACCTCCCTGTCGGTGAAACCCCTGCGGATGATCACCGGCCTGGGCTTTCTGATCTTTCTCGTCTCCCTGGTGATGATCGTGTACAACATCGTGCGCTGGGCCATGGGGGCCACCGTCACCGGCTGGGCCAGCCTGGCCTGTTCCATCTGGCTCATCGGCGGGCTGATCCTGCTCTCCCTGGGGGTGGTGGGCGAGTATATCGGCAAGATCTACCTGGAGGCCAAGGGCCGGCCCCGGTTCCTCATCCGCCAGGTGCTGGAGGACGGACATGGACAAAAAGAAGGCTAAGCTGCTGGACGCCACGGTGTGGAAATTCCTCCTGGTGGGGGTGGCCAACACCCTGGTGGGCTCGGGGGTCATGTTTTTGCTGTACAACCTGGCCCACGTCCACTACTGGGTGGCGGTGTGCGCCAACTATGTGGTGGGGGGCATCCTGAGCTTTTTCCTCAACAAGTACTTCACCTTCCAGAACCGGGAGCGCTCCGCCGCCCAGGTGCTGCGCTTCATCCTCACCGTGGCGGTGTGTGCCCTCGTGGCCTACGGCCTGGCCAAGCCCGCGGTGCGCTGGGTGCTGGCGGGGTATGGGGAGCGGGTGCAGGAGAACGTGGCCATGCTGGCCGGCATGGTGCTGTACACCGGCCTGAACTATTTCGGCCAGCGGTTCTTCGCCTTCCGGCAAAAAAACCAGGGCTGAGGGCCGGAATTTCCCCCTTCGCACTTGCATTTTCCCGCCGTCCGGCATACAATATGGACAGGATCACCCGGGATTCATCCCACATGTTTCTGATATGACAGGAGGCTTTTACTATGGGCATTGATTTTGACCGTCTGAAAGAGCGGGCCGGCGAGCTGGCCCAGGCCGGCGTGGCCAAGGCCAAGGAACTCACCGACGCCGGCGTGGCCAAGGCCAAGCAGCTGACCGAGATCGGCAAGCTGAAGATGCGCAACTCCAGCCACCGGGACGCCATCCGCAAGGCCTATCTGGAGCTGGGCAAGCTGTACTATGCCGAGCGCAGCTCCGCCCCCGAGCCCGGCTACGCCGATCTGTGCCAGAAGATCACCGACGCCAACGCCAAAATCGCGTACAACGAGCAGCGCATCGCCGACATCAAGGCCGCCGGCGAGCTGTCCGACGAAGAGGTGGAAGAGGCCGCCTATGACGGCGAGCCCGAGGACGAGGACGCCCCGGAGGACGAGGCCGACGACCAGGTGTAAAACTCCATCCAGACCAAATGGCCCGCCGCGCACTGCCGCGGCGGGTTTTTTGCGCGCGGATTCCCCTGCCCTGCCCCGCCGGGTTCCGGGGGGTGGGGGGCGGCTCTCCAAAAAGAAAAAATACCCCTTTACTTTAGCGTGCTACTATGCTAAAATATCACTTGACCTGCCGGGACCGCCGGCAGAGGTATCGTTTGGAGGGAACATCATGAAAAAGATTCTTGCCTTGATTCTGGCCCTGTGCCTGAGCCTGTCCCTGGCCGCCTGCGGCGGGAACAACGCCCCCCAGGATCAGAACTCCCCTGCCGGGGACGACCCCGCCACCACCACCGCCCCCGCCCAGTCCGCAGCCGTGGAAGAGGGCGGCGATACTGAGAGCGATGTGGCCTATGTCCAGGCGCAGGGCACCCTGTATGTGGGCATCACCAACTTCGCCCCCATGGACTACAAGGAGGCGGGCAGCGATGAGTGGATCGGCTTTGACGCGGACATGGCCAAGGCTTTCGCCGAGAGCCTGGGGGTGAACGTGGAGTTCCAGGAGATCACCTGGGACTACAAGGTCCAGGAGCTGGACTCCAAGACCATTGACTGCGTGTGGAACGGCATGACCATCAACGACGAGGTCACCGCCGCCATGGCGGTGTCCGACCCCTACTGCACCAACTACCAGGTGCTGGTCTACCCCGCGGACAAAGCCGCCGAGTTTGAGGGCCTGACCTCTCTGGAGGGGCTGTATGTGGCGGTGGAGTCCGGCTCCGCCGGCGAGGACGCCGCCGAGGCCCTGGGGGCCACCACCGTGCCGGTGCAGGCCCAGTCCAACACCCTGATGGAGGTCCAGTCCGGCAACTCCGACGCCGCCGTCATCGACGTGCTCATGGCCGCCGAGATGACCGGCGAGGGCACCAGCTACGCCGACCTGGCCTACAGCCTGAACCTGAACGAGGCCCAGGGGCTGGAGTCTGAGAACTACGGCGTGGGCTTCCGCAAGGGCTCCGACCTGGTGGACGCCTTCAACGAGTTCTGGGCCCAGGCCGTGGCCGACGGCACCGTGCTGGAGATCGCCACCACCTACGGCCTGCAGGACGCCGTCATCCTGGAGTAACGGGACCTATCCAACAAAAGCAGAGGGCGGGAGCGCCCTCTGCTTTTGAGCGGAATGCCCTCACCATCCCACACAGAGAGGACTGCCTCCTATGATCGAATTTTTCCAATCGCCGGTGACCCAGACCATCCTGACGGCGCTGAACCAGGGCTTCATCGTCACCCTGGAGCTGTTTTTTGTCACCCTCATCGGGGCCATCCCACTGGGGCTGGTCATCGCCTTCGGCTCCATGAACCGCCTGGCGCCCCTGGCCCGGCCCACCCGCTGGCTGCTCCGCCGCCGGGGGCGGGAGCCCCGCTGGTTTGCCCGGGCCCTGATCGTCTTCCGGCCCATCCAGCTGATCTGCCGGCTGCTGGTGTGGATCGTCCGAGGCACCCCCCTGATCCTGCAGATCATCGCCATCTACTATGTGCCCGGCCTGGTGATGGACGGGGGCACCCCCTGGCCCCGGGGGGAAATGGGCCGGATGACGGCGGTGTGTGTGGCCTTCATCATCAACTACGCCTTCTATTTCTCCGAGATTTTCCGGGGGGGCATCCAGGGGGTGCCCAAGGGCCAGCAGGAGGCGGGGCTGGTGCTGGGCATGACCAAGGGGCAGATCTTCTTCAAGGTCACCCTGCTGCAGATGGTCAAGCGCATCGTGCCCCCCATGTCCAACGAGATCATCACCCTGGTGAAGGACACCTCCCTGTCCCGGGCCATCGCCCTGCAGGAGGTCATCTGGGCGGCGGAGTCCTTCATGAAGGGCAACCAGGGGATCTCCGGCCTGTGGTGGCCGCTGATGTTCACCGCGGTGTACTACCTGGCCTTCAGCGCCATCGTGACCATGGTGCTGGGACGGCTGGAGAAGAAGCTGGACTATTTTCAGGTATAAGGGGGTGGGGACATGCCGATTCTGGACGTACGCAACATCGAGAAGCACTTCGGGGAGACCCGGGTGCTGGAGGACATCAGCTTCTCCCTGGAGCAGGGCCAGGCCCTGGCCATCATCGGCTCCTCGGGCAGCGGCAAGACCACCCTGCTGCGGTGCCTGAACTTTCTGGAGCGGCCGGACCAGGGCGTGATCCGGGTGAAGGACCATGTGATCTTTGATGCCCGGGACCCCGCCACCCAGCAGGAGAGCGAGGTGCGCCGCAAGCGGCTCCACTTCGGGCTGGTGTTCCAGTCCTTCAACCTGTTCCCCCAGTACACCGCCCTGCGCAACGTGACCCTGGCCAAGGAGCTGCTGGCCCGGGAGCAGCCGGAGTTCAAAACCCGGAAAAAGGAGGTGCTGGCGGAGATCGAGCGGGAGGGGCTGCAGCTGCTGGAGCGGATGGGCCTGGCCGACCGGGCGGGGCACTATCCCAACCAGCTGTCCGGCGGCCAGCAGCAGCGGGTGGCCATCGCCCGGGCCCTGGCCCTGCACCCGGACATTCTCTGCTTTGACGAGCCCACCTCCGCCCTGGACCCGGAGCTCACCGGGGAGGTGCTCAAGGTCATCCGCACCCTGGCGGAGCAAAAGACCACCATGATCATCGTCACCCATGAGATGGCCTTTGCCCGGGATGTGGCCGACCAGCTCATCTTCATGGACAGCGGCGTCATCGTGGAACAGGGGGATCCCCAGCAGGTGATCAACCACCCCCGGGAGGAGCGCACCCGCCAGTTCCTCGCCCGCTACCGGCAGGAGGCGTGACACCGTCTGCACCCGGTCGGGGCGCGCCGTAAAAGCTGTGGCCGCGGCGCGCTCTGTTTGGTATGGATACGGGAAAAGACCGGGCGCTCCAGGAGCGCCCGGTCTTTTTTTCGCAAATTTTGATGTCGTACCGCCCGTTCACATCTCCCGCCGGCCCTCCATGGCCCGGGTGAGGGTGGCCTCGTCGGCAAACTCCAGGTGGCTGCCCACGGGGATGCCGTAGGCCAGCCGGGTCACCTTCACCCCGAAGGGTTTCAGCAGGCGGGAGAGGTACATGGCAGTGGTCTCCCCCTCCGTGTCCGGGTTGGTGGCCATGATGACCTCCTCCACCCCGCCGGCGGACACCCGCTCCGCCAGCTGGGCGATGCGCAGATCGTCGGGCCCCACGTGGTTCATGGGGGAGATCACCCCGTGGAGCACGTGGTACACCCCCTGGTACTCCCGGGCGCGCTCCATGGCCACCACGTCCTTGGGGTCGGCCACCACACAGATGACGCTGTGGTCCCGCCGGGGGGAGGCGCAGATGGGGCAGGGCCCCTCCCCCTGGGCCAGGTTCTGGCACACGGGGCAGCAGGAGATGGAGGACTTGGCCTGCAAAATGGCGTCGGCAAAGGCCCGGGCCGACTCCTCCGGCTGATCCAGCAGGTGGAAGGCCAGGCGCTGGGCGCTCTTGCGGCCCACGCCGGGCAGCTTGGCAAACTGCTCCACCAAATTCTCCAGAGCGGGGGGAAAATAATCCATGGGATTGACCTCCAAAGGGGGTATAGAGTAAGAGAGGGGCGCCCCTCAGTTCTCCGGGGGCTGGCGCAGGGAGGCGATGGCCAGTTCAATATCCGGCGCGCCGTACACCGAGGAGCCCGCCACCAGCACATTGGCCCCCGCCTCCACCACCTGGCGGGCGGTGACCGGGTTGATGCCCCCGTCCACCTCCAGCTCGCAGGCGGGGTTCACCTCATCGATGAGCTGCCGCACCCGGCGGATGGTATCCAGCTGGCGCTCCAGAAAGGCCTGCCCGCCGAAGCCGGGCTCCACCGTCATCACCAGCACCATATCCAGCTTCTCCAGATAGGGCAGCACCGCCTCCGCCGCGGTGATGGGCCGCAGGGCCACCGCCTTTTTCACGCCGCAGTCCTCCATGATCTTCAGGGCCTCGGCAATGCGGGTGGGGTGGTCCGCCTCCAGGTGGATGGACAGCAGGTCCGCCCCCGCCTGGGCAAAGGCCTTCACATAGCGCACCGGCTTGTCGATCATCAGGTGCACGTCCAGGAACATGTCGGTGTGATTGCGGATGGACTTCACCACCGGCACGCCGATGGTGATGTTGGGCACAAAGCAGCCGTCCATCACGTCCACATGCACCCAGTCAGCGGAGCGGATCCGGTGGATGTCCCGCTCCAGGTTGCAAAAATCCGCTGACAGAATGGAAGGCGCGATTTTAATCATGGAATATCATCCTTTCTCTCTTCGGGGCAAACCATTTCCCACCGGCGGCGGGGGCGCCCGGGGCACCGTTCCGCGGCCGGATACATAGGATACCACAAGCGGAAGTCGCCGCCGGCAGACCGGGGGGCTTCCTGACGCTCCCGCCCGCCCCCGGTGTACCGCCGCGCCCGGCGTGCCGCACCTGAATAGCCGCCCGGCAGGGTCCGCCCTGCCGGGCGGTATTGGCGTTTTTGGGGGGCGATACCCCCAGACCCCCAGGGGATTCCGCCGCCTGCGGGCGGCGGGGCGCGCCGTCCCGGTGCGTCCCAGGTTTCGGCCTGAGGGCCGACCTACTTTTCTCACGGGAGAAAAGTAGGCAAAAGCCCGTTCTTTCGCCGGAGGGTTCCGGCAAGACCTTTGGTTTGTCGGGTCCCGCCCCGACAGGCGGGGTACTTTCTCTTGCACCAGAGAAAGTACCCAAAGAGCGTGTCCAGGGGGA
>CALWXH010000019.1 GCA_944385465.1 uncultured Oscillospiraceae bacterium
TGGCGGCCCACCGTCCGCGGCTCCGTCATGAACCCCAATGACCACCCCCACGGCGGCGGCGAGGGCAAGAGCCCTGTGGGCCGTCCCGGCCCTGTGACCCCCTGGGGCAAGCCCGCCATGGGTTACAAGACCCGCAAGACCAAGAACCGCACTGACAAGTTCATTGTCAAGCGCCGCAACGCGAAGTAAGGAGGCAGTGAAAGATGAGCAGAAGTATCAAGAAAGGCCCCTTTTGCGCCCCTGAGCTGCTGAAGCGGGTCAACGAGATGAACCAGAAGAACGAGAAGAAAGTGCTGAAGACCTGGAGCCGCGCCTCCACCATCTTCCCCGCCTTCGTGGGCCACACCATCGCCGTCCACGACGGGCGCAAGCACGTGCCCGTCTATGTCACCGAGGACATGGTGGGCCACAAGCTGGGCGAGTTCGCCCCTACCCGCACCTTCAAGGGCCACGCGGGCAGCAAGACCGGTAAGTAAGGAGGAGAGAGCAAAATGGAAGCGAAAGCGACACTGAGATATATCCGCATCTCTCCCCGGAAGGTGAGCATCCTGTGTGACCTGATCCGCGGCAAGAGCGTGGCCCAGGCCAGCGCCATTCTGGCCCTGACCCCCAAGGCTGCCGCCGAGCCTCTGGCCAAGCTGGTCAAGAGCGCGGCTGCCAACGCTGAGAACAACCACGGCATGGATCCCGAGAAGCTCTATGTGGCGGAGACCTACGCTGCCCCCGGCCCCATCATCAAGCGGTTCCGGGCCCAGTCCAAGGGCAGAGCCTCCCGCATCAACAAGAGAACTTCCCATGTGACCGTCGTGGTCAAAGAGCGCTAAAGAAGGAGGTCAAGAATAATGGGACAGAAAGTGAATCCCCACGGTCTGCGCGTGGGTGTCATCAAAGACTGGGACTCCCGTTGGTATGCCCGCAATGAAAAAGTGGGCGACCTCCTGGTTGAGGACTACAAGCTGCGTAACGACCTGAAGAAGCGCCTGTACGCCGCCGGCGTGCCCAAGATCGAGATCGAGCGGGACAACGCCAAGATCCGCATTTACGTCCACTGCGCCCGCCCCGGCATGATCATCGGCAAGGGCGGCGAGGAGATCGAGAAGCTGCGCGCCGAGCTGGAGAAGAAGCTGGGCAAGAGCGTGGTGCTGAACATCGTTGAGGTGAAGAACCCCGACATGGACGCCCAGCTGGTGGCCGAGAACATCGCCCAGCAGCTGGAGAAGCGCATCGCCTTCCGCCGGGCCATGAAGAACGCCATGGGCCGCGCCATGCGCATGGGCGCCCTGGGCATCAAGGTCCAGGCCTCCGGCCGTCTCAACGGCGCCGAGATCGCCCGCACCGAGCAGTACCATGACGGCACCATCCCCCTGCAGACCCTCCGGGCCGACATCGAGTACGGCTTTGCCGAGGCTGCCACCACCTATGGCCGCATCGGCATCAAGGTGTGGATCTACAAGGGCGAGGTGCTCACCCAGACCCTGCGCACCACCCCCCGCACCATCGACACCAAGAACTACAAAGAGCGCGAGCAGCGCCCCCGCCGCCGGGATGGCGACCGCCGTCAGGGCGGCTTCAACCGGCAGGGCGGTGACCGTCGCCAGGGCGGCTTCAACCGCCAGGGCGGCAGCCGTCCCGCGGGCAACCGCACCGCTGCTCCCAAGGAAGGAGGCGCTCAGTAATGCTTCTGCCTAAGAGAGTGAAGTACCGCCGCGTCCACCGCGGCCGCATGACCGGCGTCGCCACCCGTGGCAACAAGGTTGCCTACGGCGAGTGGGGCCTGGCCACCACTGAGCCTGCCTGGATCACCGGCAACCAGATCGAGGCCGCCCGTGTGGCCATGACCCGTTACACCAAGCGTGGCGGTAAGGTCTGGATCAAGATCTTCCCCGACAAGCCCGTGACCAAGAAGGCCCTGGGTACCCGTATGGGTTCCGGTAAGGGCGCTCCCGAGTACTGGGTTGCCGTTGTCAAGCCCGGCCGTGTCATGTTTGAGATCGCCGGCGTTTCCGAGGAGGTCGCCCGTGAGGCCCTCCGTCTGGCCAGCCACAAGCTGCCCGTCAAGTGCAAGATTATCAAGAAAGAGACGAATGGTGGTGAATGAAGATGAAAGCTAACGAAGTCCGTAAGATGAGCGCAACCGAGCTGGAGACCAAGCTGGTGGAGCTGAAGAAGGACCTGTTCAACCTCCGTCTTCAGCACGCCACCAATCAGTTGGAGAATCCCATCCGCATCGCAGAGGTTAAGAAAGACATTGCCCGAGTCAAGACCATCCTGCGTGAGCAGCAGGGCCGATAAGGAGGAGTAAACGATGAGCGAAGTGAGAACCTCTTCTCGTAAGACCAGAGTCGGCCTGGTGGTTTCGGATAAGATGGATAAGACCGTGGTGGTCGCCATCGCCGACCGCGTGGCCCACCCTCTGTATAAGAAGATTGTCAAGCGCACCTACAAGCTGAAGGCTCACGACGAGCTGAACCAGTGCGGCGTAGGTGACCGTGTTCGTGTGATGGAGACCCGCCCCCTGTCCAAGGACAAGCGCTGGCGCGTGGTTGAGATCCTCGAGAAGGCGAAGTAAGAAGGAGGTGCCAGTATGATTCAGGAAGAAAGCTATCTGAAGGTTGCCGACAACACCGGCGCCAAGGAGATCAAGACCATCCGCGTACTGGGCGGCTCCAAGCGTAAGTTTGGCAACATCGGCGACGTGATCGTCGCCTCCGTGCGCAAGGCCGCCCCCGGCGGCCAGGTCAAGAAGGGCGACGTGGTCAAGGCCGTCATCGTCCGCTCCACCCGCGGCGTGCGCCGCGCCGACGGCAGCTATGTCCGCTTTGACGACAACGCCGCCGTCCTCATCCGTGAAGACAAGAACCCCCGCGGCACCCGTATCTTTGGCCCGGTGGCCCGTGAGCTGCGCGACAAGGATTACATGAAGATCCTGTCCCTGGCTCCCGAAGTCCTGTAAGGGGGGTAACGAGGTATGAGCATGAACGTAAAGAAGAACGATACCGTCGTTGTCCTGTCCGGCAAGGACAAGGGCAAGCAGGGTAAGGTCCTCTCTGTGGACCCCGAGAACCGCAAGGTCGTGGTGGAGAAGGTCAACATGGCCTCCCGCCACCAGAAGCCCCGCAAGCAGGGCGACGAGGGCGGCATCATCCAGAAGGAGATCCCCCTGTACGCCAGCAAGGTCATGACCGTGTGCCCCAAGTGCAGCAAGCCCACCCGCGTCGCCCACAAGATCGAGGGCGGCAAGAAGGTCCGGGTGTGCAAGCACTGCGGCGCCGAAATCTGAGAAGGAGGAGGAGTAACAAATGGCTAACCCCAATCTGAAGGCGAAGTACACCGCCGAAGTCGCTCCTGCTCTGATGCAGAAGTTCGGCTACAAGTCCGTGATGCAGATTCCCCGCATTGACAAGATCGTGGTGAACTGCGGCTGCGGCGGGGCCCGGGACAACTCCAAGGTGCTGGAGTCCGTGGTGAACGACCTGTCCGCCATCACCGGCCAGAAGCCCGTCATCACCAAGGCCAAGAAGTCCGTGGCCAACTTCAAGCTGCGCGAGGGCATGCCCATCGGCGCCAAGGTCACCCTGCGTCAGGACAAGATGTGGGAGTTCCTGGACCGCCTGTTCAACGTGGCCCTGCCCCGCGTGCGTGACTTCCGGGGCATCAACCCCAACGCCTTTGACGGCCGCGGCAACTATGCCCTGGGCCTGAAGGAACAGCTGATCTTCCCCGAGATCGAC
This sequence comes from uncultured Oscillospiraceae bacterium, assembly GCA_944385465.1. Lineage (GTDB taxonomy): Bacteria > Bacillota > Clostridia > Oscillospirales > Oscillospiraceae > Enterenecus. The sequence goes on from CALWXH010000019.1 coordinate 3,732, forward strand.
TACGACAAGATCGACAAGATCCGCGGCATGGACATCGTGATCTGCACCACTGCCCGGACCGATGAAGAGGCCAAGGAGCTGCTGACGCTCCTGGGCGCTCCCTTCACCACCAACGGTTGATAGGAGGAAGAACAGCATGGCTAAGAAATCTATGATTCTGAAGGCGCAGCGCGAGCCCAAGTTCTCCAGCCGCCGCAACAACCGCTGCAAGATCTGCGGCCGCCCCCACGCCTATCTCCGGGATTACGGCATCTGCCGTATCTGCTTCCGGGAGCTGGCCTATAAGGGGCAGATCCCCGGCGTTAAGAAAGCTTCCTGGTAATCTCGTTCCGCCATGCGGCGTTGGCGCGGCTTGCCGTGCACTCGGCACTGTCTGCGCCACGCCGCCTTGCCTGGCGAAACGATCTTTACCAGGATGGTGAGGAGTGCCGTCATCCTTCGTTGGACCGGCTCGGCGTACACCAGGTACGCCGTCGCCGCTCCGCCTCGTCTGACAGACATCATCTTTACCAATCCGGGTTGCGCGCCCCGCCGCCTTGACTGACGGACTTTGTCAGTCCGGCTGCGGCAGCGCAGCCCCGCCGCCGGGCTCCGCGGGATCCCCGCTCCACCGGGTTTCCGGTGGACCCAAGAGATGTGCCTGAGCCCGCCGCGGTCCATACCTGACCCGGGAAAAACACAGGAAACAATCGGCTTCTGCCGGAACAAGCTTCCGGCAGAAGCTGATTTTCCGATTTTTGCGCCCACGTTTTCGGGCGTGCCGCGCAAAAAAGTGTTGCTTTTCTCAAAAGGAAGAGGTATAATAAATTGCTTTTGCCCATGGGGCACATGTCAATATTCACTTCCAACGCATCCGGGAGTGTCAAACCCGTAAACTGCAGGGGGAAAGCCTGCGGGTACGGGGTTTTGGCATGATTGGCCCAGGCAGGCAGCATGTTTGGTCAAATCCGCCCCTGGCGGTTTGATAAATTTCCCCCGGAACGGGGAGAGGCGGATAAAAGGTCGGGAGACCTACCTATCTCACGATACCTTTCCGTCTGTACCGGAAGCGTCTGAACCGTAGCAAAGGGAAGCGCCCGAACCGTCGCGAGCAGCGCCCCCCAGCGAAGTCCCGCCGTTTCCGGTAAATCAAAACAGGAGGTAAAAGACTCATGCAAATCACCGATCCCATTGCGGATATGCTGACCCGCATCCGCAACGCGAACAACGCCAAGCATGACACCGTGGATGTTCCGGCTTCCAACATGAAGAAGTCCATCGCCCAGATTCTGCTGGACGAGGGCTACATCAAGAACTTCCAGATCATCAACGATGGCACCCAGGGCGTGATCCGCATCACTCTGAAGTACCTGCAGCCCGGCAAGGAGAAGGCCATCACCGGCCTGCGCCGGGTGTCCAAGCCCGGCCTGCGCGTCTATGCCGGCGCGGAGGAACTGCCCAAGGTTCTGCGTGGCCTGGGCATCGCCATCGTGTCCACTTCCAAGGGCGTCATGACCGACAAGAAGGCCCGCGAGGCCCATGTCGGCGGCGAAGTCCTTGCGTTTGTTTGGTAAGGAGGGTTATAGGAATGTCCAGAATTGGTAGAGCTCCTATCGCCGTCCCCGCTGGCGTGGAGGTCAAGATTGAAGAGAATAACGTCGTCACCGTGAAGGGCCCCAAGGGCACCCTCACCCAGCAGTTCCACCCCAACATGACCATTGCCATGGAGGGCGCTGAACTGCACGTCACCCGTCCCAACGACCTGAAGGAGAACCGTGCGCTCCACGGCCTGACCCGCTCCCTGCTGCACAACATGGTGGTGGGCGTCACCGAGGGGTACAAGAAGACTCTGGATGTCAACGGCGTGGGTTACCGTGTGGCCATGGAGGGCGGCAAGCTGGTGATGAACCTGGGGTATTCCCACCAGGTCATCATGGAGGCCCCCGAGGGCATCACCATTGAGGCCCCCACCCCCAACCAGATCGTCATTTCCGGTTACGACAAGCAGCTGGTGGGCCAGTTCGCCGCCAACGTGCGCGAGAAGCGGCCCCCCGAACCCTATAAGGGCAAAGGCATCAAATATTCCGACGAGGTCATCCGCCGCAAGGTTGGTAAGACCGGCGTGAAGAAATAATTAAGGAGGTGTGCCGATTATGATCAACAGACCCAATACCAAGGCTCAGCGCCTGCATCGTCATAAGCGTGTTCGCAGCAAGGTGTCCGGCACCTCCGAGCGTCCCCGCCTGAACGTGTTCCGCAGCGAGACCAACATCTATGCCCAGGTCATCGACGATACCAAGGGCATCACCCTGGTTTCCGCTTCTTCCCTGGAGAAGGGCTTTGAGGGCTCCGGCAGCAACTGCGAGGCCGCCAAGAAGGTCGGCCTGGCCGTGGCTGAGCGGGCCAAGGCCAAGGGCATCGAGACTGTCGTGTTCGACCGCGGCGGCTATCTGTATCACGGCCGTGTCAAGGCTCTGGCCGAGGGCGCCCGCGAGGGCGGCCTGCAGTTCTAAGGGAGGAGGAAAGGATCAAATGGCTCGTTTTGAAAGAGAACCCAAGGAGTACGTGGAGAAGGTTGTCTACCTCAACCGCGTGTCCAAGACTGTAAAGGGCGGCCGTGTGGCCAAGTTCTCCGCTCTGGTCGTCGTGGGCGACGAGAAGGGCAAGGTGGGCTACGGCCTGGGCAAGGCTGCCGAGGTGGCCGAGGCCATCCGCAAGGGCATCGAGGATGCCAAGAAGAACATGGTGACCATCACCCTGTCCGACAACACCATCCCCCACGAGGTGATCGGCGAGTTCGGCGCCGGCCGCGTGCTGCTCAAGCCCGCCAGCAAAGGTACCGGCATCATCGCCGGCGGCCCCGTGCGTGCCGTGATGGAGGCTGCCGGTGTGTCCGACATCCGCGCCAAGTGCCTGCGCACCAACAACCCCCAGAACGTGGTGGCTGCCACCATGGAGGGCCTGAAGGCGCTGCGCAGCCCCGCCGAGGTGGCCCGCATCCGCGGCAAGAGCGTGGAAGAAATCATTGGTTAAGGAGGCTCAAGACCATGGCTAACACGATTGAGATCAAGCTCGTCAAGAGCCTGAACGGCCGCCTGGCCAAGCACAAGGCGACCGCCGAGGCCCTGGGCCTGCGTACCATCGGCGATGTGACCGTTCAGCCCGACAACGCGGCTACCCGCGGTAAGATCGCCAGCATTGGTTACCTGCTCGAGGTAACCGAGAAAGCCTGAGGAGGTACGAAGCAATGAATCTGCATGAACTTTCTCCCGCCCCCGGCTCCACCCAGGTGGCCAAGCGCAAGGGCCGCGGCCCCGGCACCGGCAACGGCAAGACTGCCGGCCGTGGCCACAAGGGCCAGTGGGCCCGCTCCGGCGGCGGCGTGCGCATCGGGTTTGAGGGCGGCCAGATGCCTCTGGCCCGCCGCCTGCCCAAGCGCGGTTTCAACAACATTTTCGCGAAGCGGTTGGAGACCGTCAACGTGGCTTCCCTGAACAAGTTCGAGGACGGCGCCACCGTGAACGTTTGCGACCTGCTGGAAAAGGGCATCCTTTCCAAGTGCGAATACGGAGTGAAGATCCTGGGCAACGGGGAGCTGACCAAGAAGCTCACCGTGCGCGCTTCCGCTTTCTCCGCCTCCGCCAAGGAGAAGATCGAAAAGGCAGGCGGGACGGCGGAGGTGATCTGAGATGATTCAGACCATCCGCAATGCGTGGAAGGTGCAGGAGCTGCGCAATAAGCTGCTGTTCACCATCTTCGCCCTGCTGATTTTCCGGGTGGGCGCTGCCATCCCGGTCCCCTTCATCAACTCCGACCTGCTGGGCCAGTATATGACCCAGCAGTCCGCCAGCATCTTCGGACTGCTCAACGTCATGAGCGGCGACGCCTTCTCCTACGGTACGGTGTTCGCCCTGTCCATCCAGCCCTATATCAACAGCTCCATCATCGTGCAGCTGCTGACCATCGCCATCCCCGCCCTGGAGCGTATGTCCCGGGAGGGCGGCGAAGAGGGCAAGAAGAAGATCGCCGCCATCACCCGGTATGTGACCGTGGCCATCGCCCTGATCCAGGCCTTTGGCTACTACACCCTCATCAACTACTACGGGGTGCTCTCCACCTCCGGCGTGTGGCCCGCCATCGTGATCATCGCCGCCTTCACCGCGGGCTCTGCCTTTGTGATGTGGCTGGGTGAGCAGATCACCGAGTTCGGCGTGGGCAACGGCATCTCCATCATCCTGTTCGCCGGCATCATCGCCCGGGGTCCCGGCATGGTGTCCTCCATGGTCAGCGGCGTGCGCAGCTGGGCCAGCGGTGCTGAGAGCTCTTCCAGCTTCACCCTGCACCCCGCGTTCATCCCCCTGATCATTGTGGGCATGCTGCTGCTGGTGGTCTTCATCGTGTTCATCACCAACTCTGAGCGGCGCATTCCCGTGCAGTACGCCAAGCGGGTGGTGGGCCGGAAGATGTACGGCGGCCAGTCCAGCCACATCCCCATCAAGGTGAATATGTCCGGCGTCATGCCCATCATTTTCGCCCAGGCGATTGCCTCCATCCCCGCCACCATCGGCATGTTCGTGCCCTCCGCCAGTGAGGCCGGCAGCGGATGGAACACCTTCCTGAAGATCTTTGACTCCAACGGACTGGTGTACTGCATCATCTACTTCCTGCTGATCGTGCTGTTCAGCTACTTCTACAACACCATTCAGTTCAACCCCGTGGAGATCTCCAACAACCTGAAGAAGAACGGCGGCTTTATCCCCGGCTTCCGTCCCGGCAAGCCCACCGCCGACTTCCTGCGCAAGGTGGTCTCCCGGCTGACCCTGTTTGGCGCGCTCTACCTGGCTGTGGTGGCTCTGCTGCCCGCCATCACGGGCAACATCATGAGCGTCCTCGGCTCCAGCGCCGGCAGAAGCCTGGCCATCGGCGGCACCTCCATCATCATCGTGGTGGGCGTCGCCCTGGAGACCGTCAAGGCTCTGGAGGCCCAGCTCATGATGCGCCATTACAAAGGCTTCCTGGAATGATGTGAAAGGGTGAAGGGTATGAAGCTGATCATGCTCGGCGCCCCCGGCGCCGGAAAAGGCACCCAGGCCGCCATCCTCAGCCAGCGGCTGGGCGTTCCCACCATTTCCACCGGCAACATGCTGCGCAGCGCCGCCAAGGCCGGCACCCCTGTGGGGCTGAAGGCCAAGGCGTACATGGACGCGGGCAAGCTGGTCCCGGACGAGGTCATCATCGACATCGTGGCCCAGCGCCTGGCCCAGCCCGACTGTGCCAACGGTTTCATCCTGGACGGGGTGCCCCGCACCATTGCCCAGGCGGAGGCCCTGGAGCAGGCCGGGGTGCGCTTTGACACGGTGCTCTCTCTGGAGATCTCCGACGAGGAGATCGAGGCCCGCATGGAAGGCCGCCGGTTCTGCCACAAGTGCGGGGCCACCTACCATGTGGACAACGCGCCCTCCCGGGTGCCCGGCGTGTGCGACCAGTGCGGCGGACAGCTGGAGCAGCGGGACGACGACAAGCCGGAGACCGTCAAGCACCGGCTGGAGGTCTATCACCAGGAGACAGAGCCCCTGAAGGACTTTTACGCCCAGCGGGGGATCCTGTGCCCGGTGGAAAATCAGCCCAGCATCGAAGCCACCACCCAGGTGGTGCTGGACGCCCTGAAGCTGTGAGCGACATGGAATTGATCACCCTGAAATCGTCCAGAGAACTGGACTGTATGCGCAAGGCCGGACGGATTACCGCCGGCGCGCGCAAGGTGGCCGCCGGGATGGTCCGTCCCGGTGTCACCACCCTGGAGATCGACGCGGCGGTGCGCCGCTATATCGAGAGCCAGGGAGCCCGCCCCTCTTTCCTGGGCTACGGGGGCTTCCCCGGATCGGCCTGCATCTCGGTGAATGACGTGGTCATCCACGGCATCCCGTCCAGGAAGATCGTGCTGAAGGAGGGGGATATCGTCAGCGTGGACGTGGGGGCCTTCATCGACGGCTTCCACGGGGACTGCGCCGCCACCTTCCCCTGCGGACAGGTGTCCGACGAGGCCCGGCGGCTGATGGAGGTCACCCAGGCCAGCTTCTGGGAGGGCATCAAGTTTGCCCGGGCCGGACAGCGGGTCAGCGACATCTCCCACGCCGTCCAGAAATATGTGGAGGCCAACGGCTTCTCCGTGGTCCGGGATTTTGTGGGCCACGGCGTGGGCACCAAGCTCCACGAGGCCCCCGAGGTGCCCAACTTCGGCCCTGCCGGCCATGGGGCCCGGCTCCAGCCGGGCATGACCATCGCGGTGGAGCCCATGGTGTGCCAGGGGGACTGGCGGGTGCGGGTGCTGAAGGACCAGTGGACCACCGTCACCCAGGACGGGTCCCTGGCCGCCCACTATGAAAATACCATCCTGATCACGGAGGGCGATCCTGAGATCCTCACCGTGTGCGAGGAAGGCTGACATGGGATATCAAAAAGCCCAGATCGTTCGCGCCCTCCGGGGCAGGGACAGCGGCTGTCTCTTCTGCGTCATGGACGTGGAGGAGGGCGGCTGGCTGCTGCTGGCGGACGGGAAGCGGCGCCGGGTGGACCGCCCCAAGCGCAAGCGCGACAAGCACGTGAGCGCGGCGGGGGACTGGAACCACCCGGTGATGGAAAAGGTCCGGACCGGTCAGCCGGTCCGGGACAGAGAGCTCCGGGCGGCCCTGGCGGCCTTTCGGGAGGAAATGGAGGTATGACGCTTTGGCAAAGGACGATATGATCGAGCTGGAGGGTGTCGTCACCGAGGCCCTGCCCAACACCACCTTCCATGTGGACATCGGAAACGGCCACATCATTCTGGCCCACATCTCCGGCAAGCTGCGGATGAACTTCATCCGCATCCTGCCCGGAGACAAGGTCACGGTGCAGATGTCACCCTATGACCTGACCAAGGGGCGCATCACCTGGCGAAGCAAGTGAGATTGCGTTCCACTGATTGAGATCCCGCGGCAGTGTGCCGCAATGGAGTACCACGTAAGTATCCACGACCGAGTCGACAACGGACTTTTCCCCGGGGCCTTGCCTTCGGGGGGACGTCCCCCCTCAGCGGCCCAGGCCGCCCCCGGGCAAGGTTTTCCCGGGAGAGGAGGAGCGGCGGAGCGAGAGATACGCAGCCCGCGACGACGAGGGGCCATTCAGGCATTTACAGGAGGTTAAACGAAATGAAAGTCAGACCGTCTGTCAAGCCCATGTGCGAGAAGTGCAAGATCATCAAGCGCAAGGGCAAAGTTATGGTCATTTGCGAAAACCCCAAGCACAAGCAGAAACAAGGTTAAAGGAGGGGCAGGAGAAATATGGCACGTATTGCCGGCATTGATCTGCCGAAGGAAAAGCGAGTCGAGATCGGACTCACCTATATTTACGGAATTGGCCGCACCAGCGCCAACAAGATTCTGGAGCAGGCGGGCATCAACCCCGACACCCGCGTGAAGGACCTCACCGACGCCGAGGAGGCCAAGCTGCGTGAGATCATCGGCCACGAGTACGTGGTGGAGGGCGACCTTCGCCGCAACGTGGCGATGGACATCAAGCGCCTGACCGAGATCGGCTGCTACCGCGGCATCCGTCACCGCAAGGGCCTGCCCGTCCGCGGCCAGCGCTCCAAGACCAACGCCCGTACCCGCAAGGGTCCCAAGCGCACCGTGGCCAATAAGAAGAAGTAAGGAGGGATTTACACATGGCTACCGCTAAGAAAGTAATCAAGCGCCGTCGCGAGCGCAAGAATGTGGAGAAGGGTCAGGTGCACATCCGCTCCTCTTTCAACAACACCATGATCACCGTCACCGACATGCAGGGCAACGCTCTGTCCTGGGCCTCCTCCGGTGAGATGGGCTTCCGGGGCTCCCGCAAGTCCACTCCCTTTGCCGCCCAGACCGCCGCTGAGACCGCTGCCAACGCTGCCATCGAGCAGTGCGGCCTCAAGAGCGTGGAAGTGTACGTGAAGGGTCCCGGCCAGGGCCGCGAGGCCGCCATCCGGGCGCTGCAGGCCGTGGGCCTGGAGGTTACCCTCATCAAGGACGTGACCCCCGTCCCCCACAACGGCTGCCGCCCCCCCAAGCGCCGCCGCGTGTAATCTGGAAGGAGGAAAACCAAGATGGCTAAGAATATGCAGCCCTATCTGAAGCGTTGCGCCACACTGGGGATCTCTCCCGCGGTGATGGGCATCAACAAGCAGACCAACCGCCACCCCGGCCCCCAGCGCCGGAGCAAGAAGAGCGAGTATGCGCTCCAGCTCACCGAGAAGCAGAAGGTCAAGTTCATCTACGGCGTGCTGGAGAAGCAGTTCCACTCCTACTACGAGAAGGCCGCCCGGATGAAGGGCAACACCGGCGATGAGCTGATGACCCTGCTGGAGCGCCGCCTGGACAACGTGGTGTTCCGTCTGGGCCTGGCCAGCACCCGCCGTGAGGCCCGTCAGCTGGTGAACCACGGCCACTTCACCGTCAACGGCAAGCGGGTGAACATCCCCTCCTACCTGGTGAAGCTGGACGACGTGATCGCCGTGCGGGAGAAGAGCCGTTCTTCCGCCAAGTTCAAGAAGATGGTGGAGGACGACAAGTTCGTGGCCGCCCCCAAGTGGCTGGAGAAGAGCAAGAACGCTCCTCTGGAGGGCAAGGTTGTGGCCATGCCCGGCCGGGACGACCTGGACTTCGACGTGTCCGTCAACCTCATCGTGGAGCTGTATTCCAAGTAATGCAGCAGCCCTCGCGATACCGCAACCATTTCTGGCAGACCATGCCACAGTAAAAGGAGGGTCAACACGATATGGTAGAAATCCAGAAGCCGCGTATCGAGTGCATTGAAAACGCCGGGGATGATACCTATGGCAAGTACGTGGTGGAGCCCCTGGAGCGGGGCTATGGCACCACGATCGGCAACTCTCTGCGCCGCATTCTGCTGTCCTCTCTGCCCGGCACTGCCGTCACCACCATCAAGATCGCCGGTGTGCAGCACGAATTCACCACCATTCCCGGCGTCAAGGAAGATGTGACGGAGATCGTGCTCAATGTGAAGGGCATCATCGCCAAGCTGTATAGCGAAGGGGTCAAGACGGTCTACATTGAGGCCTCCGGCGAGGGCGTCGTCACCGCCGGCGACATCAAGGCCGACAGTGACGTGGAGGTGCTCAATCCCGAGCACCACATCGCCACCCTGGGCCCCGACGCCACCCTGAATATGGAGCTCACCCTGTCCCAGGGCCGGGGCTACGTCACGGCGGACAAGAACAAGCCCGCCCAGACCATCATCGGGGTCATCCCGGTGGACTCCGTCTACACCCCGGTGCGCAAGGTGAACTACACGGTGGAGAACACCCGCGTGGGTGACGCCACCGACTACGACAAGCTGACCCTGGAAGTGTGGACCAACGGGACCATCTCCGCCCGGGACGCGGTGTCCCTGGGCGCCCGGATCCTGGTGGATCACTTCACCCTGTTCACCGACCTGTCTGAGACCATGGGGTCCAAGTCCACCGTGGTGGAGAAGGCTGAGGCTCAGCGGGACAAGGTGCTGGAGATGACCATCGAGGAGCTGGATCTGTCCGTGCGCTCTTTCAACTGCCTGAAGCGGGCCAACATCAACACCGTGGAGGATCTGATTTCCAAGACGGAAGAGGAAATGATGAAGGTGCGCAACCTGGGCCGGAAGAGCCTGGAAGAGGTCATCAACAAGCTGGCCATGATGGGCCTGTCCCTGGCCAGCGACGAGAATAACGCATAAGCGTGAGGATAGGCGCATAGGGGCGATAAGACGGGAGCGGATGGGCAAAGCCCAGGGACGGCCGAAGGCCGGGCCGGGTTTGCCCGGAGTCGGACGGCTTATCGTCCCGGCCATGCGCCCAATCCGAGCGTGACAACGCCGTCGCAAAGTCCGCTTAGTTTTGGTTCCGCCCAAAGGCGGCGAAAACGATGCGGCATCCCCGGGGCACCGTCCCCGGACCCACGGCAGCGTGAGAGTATGTAACGTTCCTCCTCACGCACTCCTGTCCCGAAAGGGTGCCGGAACGAATCTGATCAGGATCTCGCCACGCGAGGTCGAAGGAGAGTTTACAATGGCTATCAACCGCAAGCTGGGCAGAACCAGCGATCAGCGCCGCGCCATGCTGCGCGCCATGACCACCTATCTGCTGGAGAACGGGCAGATCAAGACCACCTACGCCCGCGCGAAGGAGGTCGCTCCCATGGCCGAGAAGATGATCACTCTGGCCAAGAAGAACAACCTGGCCGCTTACCGCCAGGCTCTGTCCTACCTCACCAAGGAGGATGTGGCCAATAAGCTGTTCCACCAGATCGGCCCCAAGTACGCCGACCGCAACGGCGGCTACACCCGGGTGCTGAAGATGGGCCCCCGCCGCGGCGATGCCGCTGAGATGGCCATCGTCCAGCTGGTGTAATGGAGAAGCAGAGTCCCCCGTCAACCGACGGGGGATTTTTGCGTCGCCGCGGCGGATATTGGGGTCCCCATGAAAGGCGGAGCCTCTTTGCACTGCCGGGGCATAAAATTACCGGGCCTTTGCCTTCATCCGGCAAAGGCCCGGTGTGCTTATGTCTGATCCAGCTGCTCCACCAGCCAGCGCACGATGCGCCCGGTGAGGCCCCAGATGGCCCGGTTCCCATAGCGGTAGATGGGCACCTCGGCCTGCCCGGCCCGCCAGGGGTAGCCCTGGGGGAAGCCGATGAGCTCGTTGGGGAAGTCGTCTCCCACCTGGGGGATAAGAGGATAGGTGTAAGAGAGCGGGGGATGGGCGCGGAAAAAGTCCAGGGGGACCAGGAAGGTCTCCTGCACCTCCGCCGGGTTGGGGGCCAGCCGGTCCAGCTTCACCCGGGCCAGGAAGGGGTGGAGCAGGGCGGCGGTGCGATGGTACAGGCAGTCCAGCGGGGCGAGGAGGGAGATGTCCGGAGCGGGGATGGACAGCTCCTCCCAGGTCTCCCGGAGGGCGCAGTCCTCCGGCGTCTCCCCCGGCTCCACTTTGCCACCGGGGAAGCACACCTCGTTGGGCTGATGGCTGAGGGTGCTGGCGCGGACCTCGAAGAGGAGGCTCAGCCCCTCCAGCCCCTCCACCACGGGGACCAGGACGCCGTAGTGGGCATGCACGTCCATCAGGCCGGGGGCATGGTGCTGAAATGCGCGCTGCAGCTGGGCAAGGGTCATGGAGAGGACCTCCTCGGAAAGACATGGGGAACGCGGGCACGGTGTTCTCTCCTCTATGATAGGCAGTGGGGCGGGGGTTGTCAATGGGAGAAGAGCAGCTCCTGGGCCGTCCCCGGGGTTGACAGGGGGAACAAGTAGGGCTATACTGAGAAAAACAACGCAAAGGAGGCGCGCAGCATGGTGAAGATGAGAGCAGAGTATCCTGTGAGCAAGCATCAGAGTCCCGCCGGAGCGGGAGTGCTGTGCGCCTGGGCATGACGGGGTTGCCGCCGCGCCGACGGGCGAGACAACGCGCGCCCCTCCGGAGGGAGGGGCGTTTTTCTATGCCCAGAGAGAAAGGAGAGCTGTATGGACGCGCAACAACAAGTAAAGCTGCCCGGGCGGGAAAAGCTGGCCCTGATTCTCCGGCCGCTGAGGGGGAATGTCCACTTTTTTGCCTTTGCCCTGACCTGCGCCTGCCTGGGCATGATCTTCAACGCCCTCACCCCCCAGATCATCAAGGTCACTGTGGACTCGGTGCTGGGGGAGGAAGAGGCCCAAATCCCCGGCTTCCTCCAGGGGCTGGTGGACCTGGCGTGGCTGAAGTCCGACCCCATCCGGGCGCTGTGGATCGCAGCGGGGGCGGTGCTGCTGGTGGCGGCCCTGCGGGGGGTGTGCACCTACGGCCAGCGGGTGAATCTGGCCAAGGGCTCGGAGGGGTTTGTGAAACGGCTGCGGGACGCGCTGTTCCGCCACATCCAGCGCCTGCCCTTCGCCTGGCACACCGCCCACGCCACCGGGGATATCATTCAGCGGTGTACTTCCGATGTGGAGGTGATCCGCACCTTTGTGTGCACCCAGCTGGTGGAGGTGGTGCGCACGGTGTTCCTCATCGCCCTGTACCTGGCCATTATGTTTTCCATGAACCTGCGCCTGTCCCTGGTGTCCCTGGCCTTCATCCCCATTGTGGGGCTGTCCTCCGGGGTCTTTTACCGGAAGATCTCCCACCGGTTCCAGGCCGCCGACGAGGCGGAGGGGGCGGTGACCACCTGCGCCCAGGAGAACTTTACCGGCGTGCGGGTGGTGCGGGCCTTTGGCCGGGAGCGCTTCGAGGAGGAGCGCTTCGGAGAGAAGAACCAGCGCTTTTCCCAGCTCTGGATCCGCCTGGGCAAGCTGCTGTCCGTCTACTGGGCGTCGGGCACCCTGCTTACCTGCCTGCAGGTGATGGCGGTGATCCTGGTGGGCACGGTGGAGACGGTGGAGGGGCGCATGACCCTGGGGGGCTTTATCGCCTTTGTGAGCTACAGCGGCTCCCTGGCCTGGCCGGTGCGGTCCCTGGGCCGGGTGCTCAGCGACATGAGCAAGGCCGGGGTGTCCATGGACCGGGTGGGGTACATCCTCAACTCCCCGGAGGAGGCGGACAGGCCCCAGGCCCGGGATGTGGAGCTGGCCGGCGACATCGTCTTTGACCACGTCACCTTCGGCTACGGCGGACAGCCGGTGCTGAAGGACGTGTCCTTCACCATCCCCCAGGGGACCACCTTCGCGGTGCTGGGGGGGACCGGCTCGGGAAAGAGCACCCTCATCCACCTGCTGGACCGGCTGTACGACCTGGGAGAAGGGCAGGGGAGCATCACCATCGGCGGGGTGGACATCCGGGACATCCGCCGGGAGTCCCTGCGCGGCCAGATCGGCCTGGTGCTCCAGGAGCCCTTCCTGTTCTCCCGCACCATCCGGGAGAACATTGCCGCCACCTGCCCCCACGCGCCGGAGGCGGCGCTGCGCCACGCCGCGGCGGTGGCCTGTGTGGATGAGGCCATCACCCAGTTCCCCGACGGGTACGACACCATGGTGGGGGAGCGGGGGGTCACCCTCTCCGGCGGGCAGAAGCAGCGGGTGGCCATCGCCCGGATGCTGATGCAGCGCGCCCCGGTGATGGTGTTTGACGACTCTCTGTCCGCGGTGGACGCGGAGACGGACGCCCGGATCCGGGCCGCCCTGGCCAGGGAGATGGGGCAGGCCACGGTGATTCTCATCTCCCACCGGATTACCACCCTGATGCAGGCCGACCGCATCCTGGTGCTGGAGGACGGCCGGGTGGCGGACATCGGCACCCACAGCGAGCTGATCGCCCGGCCGGGCGCCTACCGGGATATCTATGACATTCAGATGAGCAGCGATGACCGGCGGCTCATGGAGGAAGGAGGGGAGGTGTAATGGGCCCCTATGACGAGCAGGAATACACCCAGTCCTTCCGGCTGAACATCTGGCGGCGGCTGCTTCCCCTGTTGTCCAGCTTCCGGCGGGACTTTGCCCTGATGCTGATTTTCAACCTGGCCTGCGCCGTGGTGGACGTGGCCCTGCCCCTGTTCCAGCGGTACGCCATCGCCACCTTCATCGAGGGGAACACCCTGCGGGGGCTGGTCCCCTATGGGCTGTGCTATCTGGCGGTGATCCTGTTCCAGGCGCTGTCGGTGGTGGCCTTCGGCCGCAACGCCATGTACATTGAGATGAGCCTGGGCCGGGATCTGCGCCGGGACCTGTTCCACCATCTGCAGACCCTGTCCCTGTCCTTCTACAACGTCACCCCGGTGGGCTATCTCATCGCCCGGGTGATGAGCGACACCAACCGCATTGCCGGCATGATCTCCTGGAACCTGGCCGACCTGCTGTGGGCCATCTTCTATGTGCTGGGCTCCTTCGGGGCCATGCTGATTCTCAACTGGAAGCTGGCCCTGGTGGTGATGCTGGTGGTGCCCGCCATCGCCCTGCTCACCGGCTATTTCCAGGGGCGTATCCTCCACTGGAACCGGAAGGTGCGCAAGCTCAACTCCAAGATCACCGGGGCCTTCAACGAGGGGATCTCCGGCGCCCGCACCACCAAGACCCTGGGCACCGAGGAGGAGAGCGAGGCGCGCTTCGGCCAGGTCACCGGCGAGATGCACGACGCCGGAATCCGGGCGGCCCGGCTCAGCGCGGTGTACATTCCCCTGGTGCTGTTCTGCTCCTCCCTGGCGGTGGCCATTGTCCTGCTGCGGGGCGGAAGCATGGTGGTGGAGCAGGTGCTGGCCATCGCCACCCTCTCCGCCTTTGCCTCCTATGCCGTGGGGGTGTTCGAGCCCATTCAGACCATTGCCGCCAATCTGTCCGAGTTCATCTCCCTCCAGGCCTCCATTGAGCGGGTCACCGGCCTGCTGGACGAGAAGCCCATGATTGTGGACGCGCCGGAGGTGGTGGAGCGATACGGCGACGCCTTCCACCCCAAGCAGGAGAACTGGGAGCCCCTGCGGGGGGAGATCGAATTCCGGGACGTGAGTTTCCGCTATCCCGACGGCGGGGAGGACGTGCTCAGCCACTTCAACCTCCACATCCCGGCGGGCACCACCGTGGCCATCGTGGGGGAGACCGGGGCGGGAAAGAGCACCCTGGTGAACCTGGCCTGCCGGTTCTTTGAGCCCACCGCCGGCCAGATCCTCATCGACGGCCGGGACTACCGGGAGCGCAGCCAGCTGTGGCTCCACTCCAACATCGGCTACGTGCTGCAAAATCCCCACCTGTTTTCCGGCACCGTGCGGGACAACATCCGCTACGGCCGGCTGGAGGCCACCGACGAGGAGGTGGAGGCCGCCGCCCGGGCGGTGTCCGCCGACACGGTGGTGGCCAAACTGGAGCACGGCTGGGACAGCGACGTGGGCGAGGGGGGTGACCGGCTGTCCACCGGAGAAAAGCAGCTCATCTCCTTTGCCCGGGCGGTGCTGGCCGATCCCCGGATCTTCGTGCTGGACGAGGCCACCGCCTCCATTGACACCCAGACCGAGCAGCTCATTCAGCAGGCCATCGACCACCTGCTTCGGGACCGCACCTCCTTCCTCATCGCCCACCGGCTGTCCACCATCCGCAGGGCGGACCTGATCTTAGTGGTGCGGGACGGACAGATTGTGGAGCGGGGCACCCATGGGGAGTTGCTGCGGAAAAAGGGGTACTATCACGAGCTGTACAGCCGGCAGTTTGCCGAGGAGCACGCCGCCCGGATTTTGGGATAAAGAAAAACGCAAAAACATTCGGGCCTTCCCCGCGGGGAAGGCCCAAACATTTTGCTCCTTGCTGTGGCCGGGAAATCAGTCCAGGCCCTCCGCCTTCCGGCGCGCCCTGACTTTGGCGGCATAGCTCAGGGCGATGGCGGCAGCGTCTTTGCCATAGGGGGCGGGGTCCAGCAGCTGGTCGATCTCCTCCGGCGTGAGGTGGCCGGAGACCCGCTGATCTTCCTTGAGCAGCTGGGCCAGGGGCACGTCCTCCCGCACTGCCCGCACCGCCAGCTCGGTGACGATGCCCTTGGCGGTCATCTTGCCGATCTTCTTGCCCAGGGCCAGCATGACGGCCTCGGACTCCACCGCGCCCTTCAGCAGATCCAGGTTGCGGCGCATCCGCTCCTTGTTGACATACAGGGTGGAGATCATCTCCCAGGAGCGATGGAGCAGATCCGCCATGGTGACCCCCATGTGCTCCAGGGTGGTGCGCTCGTCGTCAAAGTGGACCAGATTGTGCTCGTGGTCAATGCGCATGCACTCCAGACAGTGGGCGGCGTCATACCGCAGAGTGCGGGAGTCGCCCATGATATGCTGGCTGTTGATGGGGTTGATCTTATGGGGCATGGCGGAGGAGCCCACCAGGCCCTCTGTGTAACCTTCGGACAACTCACCGGTCTCCGTGCCCATGAGCAGGTAGACCTCCTGGGCGATCCGGCCCAGCGTGCCACCGATGATGGCCAGGATGCCGGCCAGTTCCGCGACGCGGTCCCGGGCGGCGTGCCAGCACAGATCCGGGACGGACAGGCCGAAGTGGTTGGCCAGCATGGCCTCCAGCTGGGCGCCCTTGCCGTCAAAGGAGGACATGGTGCCGCTGGCGCCGGAGAAGGTGACGGCGAAGATCCGCTCCCGGCTCTCCCGCAGGCGCTGGATATCCCGGCCGATCTCACTGGCCCAGACGGCCGCTTTGAAGCCGAAGGTGATGGGCAGGGCCTGAATGTTGTGGGTCCGTCCGGCCATGAGGGTGCCGCTGTGCGCTTCCATCAGGCGCACCAGCTCGCCCTCGATGTCCAGCAGCACTTGCTCGGTGATGTCCCAGACCTGTTTCATCATGACCATCTTGGCGATGTCCACCACGTCGTGGGTGGTGGCGCCCAGATGGACATATTCCCCGGCGGGGCCGGCGGCCTGCTTCAGCAGATCCAGAAGGGGTACCAGCGGGTGCTTGGTCTTTTTGTAGCGCAGCTGGTACTCGTCCATATCAATGTTTTCGATTTTGGCGGCAGCGGCAATCTGGACCGCGGCGTCCTCCGGGATGATGCCCAGCTGCGCCTGGCACTGGGCCAGGGCCGCCTCCACGTCCAACCAGGTCTGGAGACGGGCCTCGGTGGTGAACAGGCCGGAGACCCGCTCCTCAATGGAACCGTATTTGTCGTCCATGGCCGGCCTCACTTGCTGTTTTGCGGGGTGATGAACTTGCCGTAGCCGGGCACGCCGTTGACCACGCCGTTCTCCATGACCACGCTGCCCCGCACCACGGTGTGAGTGACCCGGCCGTGCATCTTCCGGCCCACATAGGGGATGGTCTGGGTCTTGGTGTAGACCTTGTCCTGCTCGGTGATGACCCATTCGTCATTCATGTCCACAATGGTGAAGTCGGCGTCGGTGCCCACGATGTTGGAGCCCTTCCGGGGGTACATGCCGAAGGTCTTGGCGAAGTTCACGGAGGTGATCTCCACCAGCTTGTTCAGATCGTAGCAGCCCTCGTTCACGTGGCTGACCAGCAGGTGGCCGAAGTAGTCCAGCATGGCGAAGCCGGCGCCGGTGTGCAGGGCGTCCTCGGGGTGATAATCGCCGGGGGCGTGGGGGGCGTGGTCAGAGCCCACCATGTCGATGACGCCGTCCCGGATGCCCTTCCAGATCTTCTCCTTATCGGGGCTGGCATCGTGGCCCACAAAGATGTACTTGCCGCTGGCGATGTCGTAGATCTCATCGGAGGGGTCGATGGCGGGCATGTACTCCATGCTGGACACGATGGTCATATCCCCCCGCTCCTTCAGCATCCGCACCAGATCCACATAGCCGGGCATCCAGCAGTGCATGGCGTACCACTTCATGCCGGTCTTGCGGGCGAAATAGGCCAGCTGATAAGCGGCGCCGGTCATCTCCTCGTCGGAGTACCAGCGGTAGCGGGTGTTCTTCAGATCCACCGGCTTGCCCTCGGCCTTGACCTCTTCCACGGCGGCGTCAAAGAAGTTCTTGTCAAAGGGGTGGACGGAGCAGTAGGCGTCGGCGGCGGCGCAGTCCTGGAAGGCCTGGTAGATCCGGTGGGTATCCAGGGTGCCGGCGGTGGTGTTGTAGGGATAGGTGGCCACCTTCTCAAACAGTTTGAACCAGGCGGCGCCGGCGTCCTTGATTTTCTGCACGTCCTCCCGGGGACCCAGGGGGTTGCCGATGGGGTTGAAGTCGATGACCGCCTTGGCCTTGCCGGCCTCCACCTCCTCCATATAGGCCTCCAGGGTGGAGGGGACGGGCTTGGTGTTGGGCTGGGGGCAGACCATGGTGATGCCGCTGTGGGCGGCGGCCATGGTTCCGGTATAGAAGTCCTCCTTCTGCGTCAGGCCGGGGTCGCGCAGGTGGCAGTGACAGTCAATGAAACCGGGTAGGACATGCTTGCCCTCTGCGTCGATGACACGCGCGCCCTCCATCTCCGTGCCGGGCTGGGCCAGAACGGCGATTTTCTCCCCCTTTACGCCGATGTCCAGCTTGTAGAAGCCCTGCTCAGTGTAGACCAGACCGTTTTTGATGACCAGATCGAAGTTCATTGCGGATTCGCTCCTTTCAAAAGATGTGCCCGCACTGCGGCAGAGGCGCAGAGCGGGCGTGGCGGGGCCGTGCCCCTCTTTCTGAATCAAAGTATACGCAAGGGAAAACACAGGGCGCAACTGATACATGCTTGTTTGTTGTTATATCGGGATGGGCGGCTGCATACACGAAAATGCAATAATATACATTTGACAGGAAAGCCGACAGACAATTATAATATATAACAAAACAAACGAGGATCCACCACGGCGGCGGCAGCCGCGCGCGAAGCATGAAGGAGGAAACAAGTGTGGATGCCAGGATTCAGGGGCTGCTCTCCTGCGTTGTGAAAAAGAAGCAGGCCAGCGACACCCTTTACTATACCATCAAGGAAGGAATTGCCACCGGACTTTTGCCCATGGGTACCCGACTGCGGGAAGAGGAGTTGGCGGAGGCCTTTGACGTGTCCCGTACGCCAGTGCGGGAGGCTATGAAAAAGCTGGAGTTGGAGCAGCTCATTGACAGCACGTCCACCAACGGGTCCATTGTACGGGTTCTGACGGTGGATGAGTGCCTGGACACTCTGGAGGTGCTGGAATTGGTGCGGGCATCTGCCTGCAACCTGCTGGTGGGGCGGATCCCGAGGTCGCTCCTCATGGTGCTGGAGCAGAACACCCGCAAAGGGGAGCAGTGCAAGGATTCTTTCTCTCAGTATGAGAACAACGCGGAATTCCACGATCTTCTGGTGCGCGCCACGGGGAACAACGTGCTCATCCGCTTCAGCGACCAGCTGGCGTTTATCGAGCGGATGATCAACAACACCATATTGCCAGTCCACTTCGCCACAGACTACGCGATGCATCACCTTGCGCTGGTGAGGGCCATTGTGGAAAATGACCTGGAGGGGGTACAGCGGGAGCTGCAGCATAGCCAGGAGAAAGTGGAGGGGAATATGCGCCGCATTGCCGCCGCGTTTCTGGATACAGGGGCAAATTGACCGCCTTTACCAGGGAGAAACCGAAAAACATGTGAAACCAAGGTGCCGGGAGAGGATAAGTTTCCCTCCCGGCGCTTTATTCATTTACTCAGAAACCTGCCTGCGGGCCTGCCGTGGCTGCCCGCAGGCAGGCGGGAGATTTGACGGGTGGTGGAACGAATTGCAGTGAAAATTTCGTATATTTTCAGGCGGATGCGGTAAAATTGAAATTTTGAAAAAGAAATTATTGTGCAGATGAAATACGGAGTGCATGTATGCAGAGAAGTACATTCCTGTGCACAGATGTATACCTGGAATTTTGCCGGCCCAGCACGTATAATTTGTACGAAAAGCTACGAAAGGCTGAGCGAAGCCTGGTAGTTTCTGCGCAAAACGCACGATGCCCCACAAAAACTGAGTAAGGAAAGGATGGAACGACATGGTGAAAATGAAACGAGTATTGGCTCTGCTTCTGGCTGCGATGATGCTGCTGGGCCTGCTGGCCGCCTGTAGCGGGGACACGACGCCGAGCCAACAGCCCGACCCCGGCACCAGCGAACAGGGCGGGGAGGAGAATCCCGGTACCGACGTGCCCGAGCGGCAGACCCTGAAGATCGGCATCGCCACCTGCTTTACCGGAAGCGGCGCCCGGGGCGCTGAGACCCAGCTGTACGGCCTGGAGGCTGCTCTGAACCAGATTGAAGAGAGCGGCTACAGCAAGTATTACGACTTCGAGCTGATCAAGGGCGATGACCAGTATGATGCCACCGAGGCGGTGTCCATTGCCAACAAGCTGGTGTACCAGGACGGCGTGAAGGCTGTGTTCGGACACCTGAACGCAGTGGTTACCCTGGCTGGCCTGGGTGTGTATGAAGAGGCCAAAGTGCCCTGCTTCACTCCCTCCGGTTCCTCCGATAAGGTCATCGACTCCGGCTATCAGTACGTCTACCTGTGCGTGCCCCAGGATCGGATCATCGCCTCCTCTCTGATGGACTATCTGGTCAACGACATGGGCGAGACCAAGATCGGCATCCTGTACTGCAACAACGACCAGGGTCAGTCCTGGCTGAATTTCTGTGAGGAAGCTCTGGCGGAGTATGGCGTGGAGTTTGTGGACAAGCAGACCTATCTGGCCACCGACAACGACTTCACCGGCCAGCTGCTGAGCATGAAGAGCAACGGCGTGGAGGCCCTGGTGATCGGCGGCGGCGAAGTGAGCCAGCGCTCCATCATGGTGCAGCAGGCCCGCCAGCTCATCAGTGAGGACGTGGTGATCTCCGGCGACGCCAACTTCTCCAACGCCACCTTCGTCAGCGTCACCGAGCCCGAGGAGCGGGAAGGCATCGTGTACCCCGCCGCCTGGTCTCCCGCCTTTACCGACGAGCAGAGCCAGCAGTACATTGAGGACTACCTGGAACTGGATCCCCTGAAGCAGACGCCCGGTGCGGTCACCGTCCGCTTCTATGACGGCATGTACCTGCTGGCCACCGCGCTGAACAACATGGGCCCCTATGATGTCAACGCCGAGGACTTCACCGAGAAGCTGAACGCGGCCATCAAGGAGGCCTCCTACGACGGTCTCCAGGGCACCCTGGATCCCCAGGAGAACGGCGAGTGCCTCGACCAGTGCTATATCGTCCGCTACAACGCCGAGGGCGAAGAGGAACTGGTGGAGCGCTGATTTGTAAGAACTCTCTTTGATTCCCATCATGTTGACCGGGGGTATATCCGCGGGATGAACCCGCGGATATACCCCCAAGCTATTTCCAATTCCAAGGAAGGGACGCGGAGCGATGAATATTTTTATCCAATGTGTCATCAACGGGGTGGCGCTGGGCGCGGTGTATACCATCATGGCCCTGAGCTACACCATCCTGTTCGGCACGCTGAAAATCGCCAACTTTGCCCAGGGCGACATTTATATGATCGGCATGTTGCTGGGCTTTACCTTTTATGTGACGGCCAGCATGCCTTTTGTGGTGGCGCTGATCCTGGCTGTCATCATTACCGCTGCGGTGCTGTTGCTCATCGAGCGGGCGATCTACCGGCCGATCCTGAAGGTGTCCTCCATGTACCTGTTTATTGCCACCATTGGTATGGCCACCTTCCTGCGCAACGCCGCGCAGCTGGTGTTCGGCTCTGAGAGCTATTCCTTCCCCCACCTGTTCGGCAGCGACCCCATTCAGATTACGGAGAGCCTCAGCATCATTCCCCAGAACATTGTCATTATCGTGGTGTGCGTCATTTTGGTGGTGGCGCTGTTCCTGTTCATGCGCAAGACCAAGACCGGTCTAGCCATGTCGGCGGTTTCCATGAACCCCTTCGCAGCCTCCCTGATGGGTGTGAACTACAGCCAGATCACCACCATCACCTACACCATCGCCGCGGCGATGGCGGCTATTGCCGGCGTGTTCACCGGGCCGCTGTACAACGTCAGCACCACAGTGGGGGCGACCCTGGGGCTGAAGGCACTGATTGCCGCCGTCATGGGTGGATTCGGCAACTCCGCCGGCGCCATTGTGGGCGGCATGATCCTGGGTTTGGTGGAGGCGCTGGGTAGCACCTATATCTCCTCCGCCTATAAGGACGCCTTTGCCTTCATTATGCTGCTGATCATCCTGTTCCTGCGTCCTCAGGGCATCCTGGGCCGCAAGAGCGTGTCCAAAGTTTAAGGGGGGTGGCGGATCATGAAAAAAGTAAAGACGAGAACCAAGATCATCATCGCCATCGTCCTGCTGCTGGCCATTATCATTCCTGTCTTCACCCGGGAGAACCGCTATTACATGGATGTATTCATCATGCTGGGCATCTATGTGATCCTGGGCGCCTCCATGAACCTGCTGATCGGTTACTCCGGACAGATCTCTCTGGGCACCGCGGGCTTTTACGGGATCGGGGCTTACGCCTCTGTTTTGCTGGTGATGGAGGCGAATATGCCCTTCCTGGTGGGCTTGATCTTCGCGGTGGTGCTGTGCTTCCTCATTGGCTATGTGCTGGGATTCCCGGCCACCAAGCTGAACTTTATCTTCCTGGGTCTGTCCACCGCGGGGTTGAATACCATTATCCAGCTGATCATCACCAACTCTGAGTTTACCGGCGGTGCCTCCGGCATCACCGGCATCCCCTCGGTGAAGCTCTTCGGGGAGCCCATGACCAAGCTGCAGTACTACTACATGACGCTGATCTTTGTGCTCATCGTGCTGTTTATCTGCTACCGCATCGTCAACTCCAAGACCGGCCGCGCCCTGATGGCCATCAAGGGCAATCCCATTGCGGCCTCCGCCATGGGCATCAACATCAACCGCTATAAGCTGCTGGTGTTCGCCATCGTGTCCGCCATGGGCGGGCTGGCCGGCGTGCTGTACGCCTTTAACATCCGCTACATCCAGGCGGAGGCCTTCACCACCAATATGTCCTTCAAGATCCTCACCATGGGCATCATCGGCGGCATGGGCGACCTGGGCGGCGGCGTGCTGGGCTCCCTGGTGGCCGGCGCCCTGCCCGAGTTCCTGCGGGATCTGAGCAAGTATCAGATGACCATTTACGGCCTGCTCATCGTACTGGTGCTGCGCTTTATGCCCAAGGGCATTGTCCATCCCATCCAGATTGGCCTGGATAAGCTGGAACAGGCGATTACCGGAGCCCTGGCCAAGCGGAAAGCCGCCAAGGCGAAGAAGAAGGAGGGCTGAGTCATGGGAACCATTTTGAAGACAGAGGCGGCCACCATGCAGTTTGGCGGCCTGACCGCGGTCGACCATGTGGATATGGAGATCCAGGCCGGCGAGGTCCACGCCCTGCTGGGGCCCAACGGCGCGGGAAAGACCACGCTGTTCAACATGATTTCCGGCATTTACACCCCCACCTCCGGCAAGGTGATTTTTCAGGGGAACGATATCAGCAAAAAGCGCTCCTTTGAGGTGGCGGCGCTGGGGATCGGGCGGACTTTCCAGAACATCCTGCTCTTTGATGACTTGAGCGCTTGCGACAATGTGATGATCGGCCGGCACCTAAAAACCAAGCAGCCACTGGTGGAGTCTATTTTCTGTACCCCCCGGATCCGCCGGGAGGAGAAAAATGCCCGCCAGCGCTCGCTGGAATTGCTCGATTACGTGAATCTGGGGGCGGACGCGGAGAAAAAGGCGGGCAGCCTGCCCTACGGCAAGAAGCGCCTGCTGGAAATTGCCCGGGCGCTGGCGCTGGAGCCCAGCATGCTGCTGCTGGACGAGCCGGCGGCGGGCATGAATCCGTCGGAGAGCGTGGAACTGATGGAGATCATCCGAAAGATCCGCGATGACGGCGTCACGGTCCTGATTGTGGAGCACAACATGCGGGTGGCGATGGGAATCTCCGATGTGGTCACCGTGCTCAACCACGGACAGAAGATCGCCGAAGGTGTGCCGGAAGTGGTGCAGCACGACCCGGCGGTCATTGAGGCCTATCTCGGGAAAGGCGGTGCAGCGCAATGAGTGAGACCATCCTGAAAGTCAGCGGCGTCAGCGCCCATTACGGCAGCATCAACGCAGTCAAGGACGCGTCTCTGGAGGTGAACCAGGGTGAGGTGGTGACGGTCATCGGCGCCAACGGCGCGGGGAAGTCCACGCTGATGAAATGCATTGTGGGCGTCATGCCCAAGAGCGGCGGTACCGTGGAATATATGGGGCAGGACATCACCAAGACGCCCTCAGACAAGATCGTCCGGATGGGGATCGCCATGGTCCCGGAGGGACGGCAGATCTTCAGCGAGCTGAGCGTGCTGGAAAATCTGAAGATGGGGGCCTATACCCGCACAAAAAAAGAGGATTTGGCGGCGGACTATGATCTGGTGTTCGGCATCTTTCCCAGGCTGAAGGAGCGGGCCGGCCAGAAGGGCGGCAGCCTGTCCGGCGGCGAGCAGCAGATGCTGGCGGTGAGCCGGGCGCTGATGTCCCGGCCCAAGCTGCTGCTCATTGACGAGCTGTCCATGGGCCTTGCCCCGGTGCTGGTGGAATCCTTGTTTGACGCGCTGATGGATATCAACAAAAAGGGGACCACCATTGTCCTGGTGGAGCAGGACGCCAATATGGCGCTGAAGTTTTCCAACCGGGCCTATGTCATTGAAAACGGCACAGTGGCGCTGAGCGGAAAATCCTCCGACCTGATGGCGGACGACCGGGTGCGGGAGCTGTACCTGGGCGGGTAAGAATGCCGGCGGAAAACGGGCGCAAATAAATCAGATGCGGGAGGTGCGCGGATGAAGATCACAGATGTCCGGATTCGGACCCTGGTGGGCATTGACGAGAAGCCGGGGATGATTTACAACAACCAGAAGGTGGTGCGGGTGGCGCCCACGGATATCCACCCGGAATACCGGAAGAAAAAGGGGCATATCAGCGTGACCCATGTTCCCCAGCCGGATGGGACCTATCGCATCACCCAGAACTTCCTGCTGGTGGAGACGGACGAGGGAATCACTGGTACGGTGGGGCCCATCAGCAATCCCATGCCTCCGGTGTATATCTTCACCTATTTGAAGCCGATTTTGATTGGGCAGGACCCCTGGGACGTACAGCGGCTGTGGGACATCATGTACCGATCCTGCGTCAACGGACGCAAAGGGGAAAACATGCAGGCCATCAGTTATGTGGACTGCGCCCTTTGGGACATCCGGGCCAAGGCCTGCGGCCTGCCGCTTTACAAGCTTTTGGGCGGCAGGGTGCAGAAGAAGATCCGGGCCTACGCCAATACTGCCGGCTATCCCCAAGATCCGGAGAGTATTGTGGCCGCGGTCCGGGATTTGAAGGACAGAGGATTTACCGCCATCAAATGGGGGGTATCCTATGGCCCGGCCGCCGGTGACGCGGGGATGAAACAGACGGTGGAGACCGTCCGGCTGCTGAGGGAGACTGCCGGGGACGATATGATGCTGATGCTGGACGCCTGGTCCAGCTGGGATGTCCCGTATACCCTGCGCATTGCCCCGAAGCTGGCGGAGTATGATCTGGCCTGGATTGAGGAGCCGGTGATGCCTGATCTGGTGGAGAGCTATGCCTATCTCAACCGCCACAGCCCAGTCCCCATTTCTGGCGGAGAGCATGAATATACCCGCTGGGGATATAAGGGCCTGCTGGACGCAGACGCCTGCGCGCTCTATCAGCCGGACCCCGCCTGGAGCGGAGGAGTGACTGAGGTGGACAAGATCTTGGGGCTGATCTCCGCCTATGACCGCCGGGCCAGCCTGCACAACAGCCTGCCCGGACTGGGCGTCCACATGTCCTGCGCCTGGCCTACCAGTGTGGTTCCACTGGCGGAGTACCTGATGCTGGTGGGGGAGGCATCCCAGTATTTTCTCAAAACGCCCTGCAGGCCGGAAGACGGGTATTTTGCCCCGCTGGAGACGCCGGGCATCGGCCTGGACATTGATGAGTCCAAGGTGGATGAATCCTTCTTCCTGGAAGCATAGGCGCGTGGGGAAAGGAGGCAGGCAATGCGCAGATTGGAGCAGGCCATCGGCGGCATTTCTTTTCGCAGCCCGCTGGTGATTGGCGCCGGGCCACTGTCAGACCGACCGGATCTGATTGAACGGGCGGCAGCCTGCGGCGCCGGTGCGGTGAGCATCAAGCAGACGGCCTGGAGTGAGCCGAGGCCCGGCGTACGAAAAATGTACGCTCAGAAGGGAGAGTGCTTTTTCAACCCCAGTGACCGCCGGCTGAAGCCGGAGGCTGCGGCCCGGCTGATTTATCAGGTGAGGCAGGTCACGGATATCCCGCTGCTGGTCAATATTCTGGGCAGCGGCGGAGATGCTGAGACCTGGGTTCAGCTGGGAGAGCAGATGGAGCAGGCCGGGGCGGACGGGCTGGAGCTGAATTTCGCCTGCCCCAATCCACCGGCCCAGAAAGACGCAGCGGGGCAGAACCTGCGCTACGGCGCGGCGCTGAGCCAGGAACCGGATCTGGCGGGCGCCATCATACGGGCCATCACGGAAAAAGTGAGCATTCCTGTCTGGGTCAAATTTTCCGGTGATGGAACAGACACCCCGGCCCTGTGCCGGGCGGCAGCGGCGGCAGGCGCGGCTGGGGTGACGGCCTTTTGCAGTCCACGGGGCGCCTTTCCCATTGACATTGAACAGGGAGGCAGGCCCAAGTTGGCGGATCTCTCCGTGTGCAGCTTCGGCGGTATCAACGGCCCGGCCATCCGGCCGGCCTCCAACCGGGTGGTGGCTGAGGCGGCCCAGGCGGTCCCGGGCCTTCCCGTTATGGGGGGCGGCGGAATCTCCAGGGTGGAACACGTGGTGGAGACCATCATGTACGGAGCCAGCCTGACCTTCCTGTTTACCCAGGTGATGCTGGAGGGCTTTGAGGTGCTGACAAAGCTGAATCAGCAGCTGGAGGCTTTTCTGGACTGCCATGGATATGAGAATGTGGAGGAGATGCGGGGGCTGGCGCTGCGGTACTTGGTGCCCAACAGTGAACTGGACTACCGGATCGGCAGGCCGGCGCGGATCGACCCGCGAAAGTGCCGGGGGTGCGGAACCTGCGGGAAGATCGCCTTTTGCCGGGCCATTCAGATGGAGGGCAAGACGGCGCAGGTCCAGCCGCGGCTGTGTGAGAGCTGCGGACTGTGCGCCAGTTTGTGCCCCTTCGATGCCATTTCTTTTGACGACGATCCGGAAGGGGGAGATTGACTGTGCTGGATACCTCGGGATGGCCCTATGTGGACGGACAGCGGGGGCGGATCGGACTGATCACACCGGCTCCGGGCAGCTCCACAGAGTGGGAGTTTAATCGCTATAAACCAGATGGAGTGGCGGTGCTCACCACCCGGGTTCCGTTGTTCGGAATCTCCTACGAGGGAATTGCCCATATGACGCAGTATGTGGATCAGGCGGCGGAAATGTTGGCCAGAAGCTCTATTGTAGATCTGATCCTGTTCAGCTGTACAGCCGGCAGCTTCCTGGAGGGCGGGGACTATGACCGTCAGATGATCCAGCACCTGGAGGCGCTGACAGGGGTGCGGACTACCACCACCAGCACCTGTGTCCGTGAGGCGCTGAACACGCTGGGTATTCGGGCGCTGCATGTGGTGACGCCCTATTCCGATGAAATCAATCAGCGGGAGCGGATATTTTTGGAGCAGTGCGGTGTGAAGGTACTCAGTATCACGGGAGCGCTGCTGGATCGCTCCCAAAATACGCCCAAGATCCCAGGCGGTGTGATGGCGGACTATGTCCGCCGGGCGGATACCGACCAGGCGGACGGGATCTTCATCAGCTGCACGGGGCTGCATGTGGATGAGATCCTGGAGCCCCTGGAGCGGGAACTGGGCAAGCCGGTGCTGGCCAGCAATCAGTGCGGGCTGTGGGGCAGTCTGCGGGCGCTGGGGATCCAGGAGCAGATCCCGGGGCTGGGACAGCTCTTTTTCCACTGAGAGGAGAACGCGATGGGCAGACAATTTGTAGACGGCTACCGGGGGCGTATTGGCCTGGTGGCCACGGCGCCCGGAAATGCCACAGAGGCGGACTTCAACCGTTATCGCCCGGAGGGGGTGGCAGTGATGACCACCCGGATTCCACTGACCAGTTCTACCCCGGAGGGGATTGGAGAGATGAATCAACAGCTGGAGGATGCGGTGCGGATGCTGGCGGGAAACGCCTACTGCGATGTGGTTCTGTGCAGCAGCACGGCGGGCAGCTTTCTGGATGGACGCCAAGCGGATGAGGCGCGGGCGGCCCGGCTGAGCCGGGAGACAGGCTGTCAGGTGATCACCTCGGCGCAGTGCATGCTGAGCGCAATGGAGGCGCTGGATGTGAAGCGAGTTGCCCTGGTCACGCCTTCTTCCCGGGAACTGAATGAGGTGGAGTGCGCCTTCCTGGCGGAGGCGGGAGTGGACGTGGTGAGCCAAGGAGAATTTGACCTGAAGAGCCCCAGGGATATCCTGTGTACTGCGCCGGAGGAAGTGGAAGCGATGGTCCGGCAGGCGGATCGGAGGCAGGCACAGGGCATTCTCATCAGCTGCTCCGGCCTGCATGTCATGGAGTTGATCCCCAGACTGGAGGCCGAGCTGGGCAAGCCGGTGCTGGCCAGCAATCAGTTCGGATTGTGGGGCTGCCTGCGGGCGCTGCAGCTGCGAATGGACATGCCGGAGCTCGGTGCGCTGTTCCAGCATTGAATGGTAAACTTAGGAGGAGATGATCGCATGATTGCCAGACTGATCCAGTCCCGCCGGATCACGGCGCGGGACACCCTGTACGAGTTTGACTGCCCGGAACTGGCCCGGAAAGCGGCTCCGGGGCAGTTCGTGGAATTGGCCTTGGGAGAGGGAGAGGGGGAGGGATCGTTCCTCCGCAGGCCCATCAGCATATTTGACTGCGATGGGGAGCGCCGCTTTTTCCTGCTGGTGCGCACCGTGGGCCGGGGCACACAGGCGATGACCGGTTGGAAGCCCGGCCGGGAGGTGGATGTGCTGGGTCCGCTGGGCAATGGTTTCAGCTGGCCGGAGAGCGCCGGCGTCTGCGTGCTGGTGGGGGGCGGCATCGGGCTGGCTCCGCTGACCTATCTGGCCCGCAGATTGCTGGAGACAGGGTGGACGGTTCGGCTGCTTTTCTCCCCGCGGAGGGAGGACGAGCTGCTGGATGCGCTGCCCCAGCGGGAAAAGCTGGAGATCCGCTGCGCGGAAAACCGCACGCAGCTGCCGGTGATTCTGGAGGAGATGCTGGCCCAGGCGGACTGTGTCTTTGCCTGTGGCCCGGAGGGTATGCTGGAGACCGTGGCCGTCAAAACCATGCAGAGAGACATCCCCTGCCAGCTGTCCATGGAGCGGCATATGGCCTGCGGGATCGGGATCTGTCTGGGCTGCGCCATTGCGGTGCGCACGCCAGAGGGCCTGACCTATCAGAAGGTGTGCAAAGACGGCCCGGTGTTCCGGGCGGAGGAGGTGTCGTTCCATGAACAGCCTTGAGACGAGATTGGGCCGGGCGGTGTTCCGCAATCCGGTTATGGGCGCGTCCGGCTGCACTGGGCACGGTTATGAGCTGGCCGAGTATACAGACTTGTCCCGCTATGGGGCGGTGAGTTTGAAAACCGTGACCTATCACGCCAGGCCGGGGAACCCGCCGGAGCGGGTCAACGAGGTGCCCGGCGGAATCATCAGCTCCATCGGCCTGCAGAATCCGGGGCCGGACGTCTTTCTGGCGCAGACTATGCCGAAATCGCTGGCTGCTTTGGACCGGGATCAGATCGTAGTCAGCGTGGCGGGAGATACCGTGGAAGAGTATGTAGAGCTGTGCCGGCGTACTGTGGAGCGGTATGGGGACCAGATTGCCGCGGTGGAAGTGAACGCGGCCTGCCCCAACGTGAATCATGGCGCGGGCTACTACAGCCGGGATGCCCAGGCGGCCCGGGAGCTGGTGACAGCGGCGAAAGAAGCGGTGGACGTGCCGGTGTTTTACAAGTTCAATACGAATTTTGAGAACTACCTGGAGGTAGCCGCCGCGGTGAGCGAGACCGGGGTGGACGCCATCTACACCAGCAACACACCCATGGGATTGAA
Source organism: uncultured Oscillospiraceae bacterium (assembly GCA_944385465.1). Taxonomy (GTDB): domain Bacteria; phylum Bacillota; class Clostridia; order Oscillospirales; family Oscillospiraceae; genus Enterenecus. Next base: position 33,195 of record CALWXH010000019.1, read on the forward strand.
GATCGACATCCGCAAAAAGCGCCCGGTGCTGGGGAATGTGGTGGGGCCGGTGTGCGGCTCGGCCATCCGGCCCATCGGTATGCTCCGGATCTGGAACCTGTATCAAGTGGTCTCTGTTCCGTTGGTGGCCAGCGGCGGCGCCAGCACCTGGGAAGATGTGATCGAGTACATGCTGGCGGGCGCCACGGCGGTGGGGGTGGGCAGCGCCCAGTTTGCCCATCCGGACATCGTGCCGCAAATTGTAAGCGGGTTGGAAGAATATGTGCGTAGAGAGGGTTTGGACAGCCTCTCCACCCTGGTGGGGGCGGCGCACGCGTAACCCAGAACATAAAAAGAGGTATGGTCCCGGGACCATACCTCTTTTTGTACTAAAGAAAACCACTCGCTAGGCGAGTGGTTCAAGAGAAGCCTAAAGGCGATGATGAAGACAAAAAG
>CALWXH010000020.1 GCA_944385465.1 uncultured Oscillospiraceae bacterium
TCTTTTTGTCTTCATCATCGCCTTTAGGCTTCTCTTGAACCACTCGCCTAGCGAGTGGTTTTCTTTAGTACAAAAAAGCACCTGCAAAGCAGGTGCTTCTTTTTTGTTCCAGTGGCCATGGGCCGCCGCCATCCTCCGCCTGCGCAAAAAATCATCGCTCTTTTTTGCTGCTGCCTGCCGTGCCGGCCTCCCGCAGGCAAGAATTCAGAAAAACAAAGGCGGGAAACTGCATGTTTTCCGGATGAAAAAGCGGTATATTATAGGTAGCTATCCTGGATTTCTGCCGAAACATCTTGAATTGAAAAGGAGACGATGCTCATGTACCGCAACCTGACGCCGGGACCCAAGCGGGGCGTATCCCTGTACAGCTACTCCGCGGAGTTTGGTTTTGAGAAAACGCTGGAGGACTGCTTTGAGGACGTCTACGACATGGGCGCCCATGGCATTGAGATTCTGGCCAACACCCACATTGAAAACTACCCCTATCCCTCCCAGGCCTGGGTGGACCGCTGGTTCGCGCTGCTGGACAAGTATGAGCTGGAGCCGGTGGAATATGGGCACTGGGTGGACTCCCACGTCCTCCAGGATCGGGATCTCACCACGGAGGAATCCGTGGAGTTCCTGAAACGGGATCTGCGCCTGGCGCACCGTCTGGGCTTCCGCATCCTGCGCACCAAAATGCCCGTCATCAACGGCTCCTTGGACCCGGTGGAAAACTGGCGCGATATCATCCGCGGCGCCCTGCCCCTGGCCGAAGAGCTGGGACTCACCATGTGCCCGGAGATCCACATCCCCACCAGCCTGAAAAGCCAGATGGTGCAGGACTATGTGGACTTCATCCAAGAGACCGGCACCAAGAGCTTTGCTCTGAACATCGACTTCAGCGTGTTCCGCACCCACTTCCTGGAGGGGGAATTTGTCTCCCCCGGCTACGAGCCCAGCGCGCCGGAAGACCTCATTCCCCTGCTGCCCTACGTGGCCTGCTGCCACGCAAAGTTCTTCCAGATCAACGAGGACTTTGAGGAAACCGTGGTCCCCTATCCGGAAATCCTGGGCATTCTGAAGGAGCACAACTGGAACGGCTATCTGCTCAGCGAGTACGAAAACCCGGACAAGTACGAGCCCGGCTATGAGGTGGGCCAGATGCTGCGCAAACAGCACATCATGATGAAGCGCATCCTGGGCAATTGAGGAGGGAGACGACCATGGAAAAACAAGTGATTCAATCCGTTGGGTTCCGCAATATCTACGACGAGACGGGCAAGGCCGTGGGGTTTCAGGTGAAAATCCGGCTGCCCTATTACCGCGGCGTATTCCTCAGTCAGATCAAGCCCGGCAGCCTCACCGTGGACGGCGAGGTCTTCACCCGGGATCAGATCCTCTGGCGGGTCAACGGCGAGGACTACACCGCCCAGGAGATGCACGAGGACTGGAAAACCCACTGGCATCCCATGGAGCCTGCCACCCTCATCGTAAAGAAAGAGGGCGGCCTGGCCCAGGGCTATCACGACCTTCAGTACGGCTACTGCGTCACCCATTCCTATATGCCCCCCGATCTGGAGGCGCTGGCCGACCCCGACAAGGACGAAATCGTCTACTTCCCTGAGTTTGGCCGGAACCAGAACCGCCGCCGGCTGCTCATTGTGTGAGAGCGGCCCATCCCCTTTCCCACCAAAGCCATACAGGCCCCGGCCAATTCTGGCCGGGGCCTGTCTTTTCTCTTCACAGTACGAAGCCGAACTCCACGCCGGTGTCGGTATTCCGGGCAAAGCACTCGCCCCCGTGGAGCTCGATGATCTGGCGGGCGATGGCCAGCCCCAGGCCGGTGCCCCCGCCGGTGCGGGCCCCATCTCCCCGGTAAAAGGTGTCCCACACCTTGTCCAGCGCCTCCTGGGACAGGGGCGGGCAGTCGTTGGCCATGTGGAACACCGTCTTGCCCACACCCCGGCTTGCCCACACCCGGATGTGGCCGCCGGGGGTGGTGTACTTCACGGCGTTGGTGGCGAAGTTCTCGACCACCTGGGCCATGCGCCCCTCGTCAGCGGAGATCAGGCACTCGTCCGGGAACTCCAGGCTCACCTGGAGCCCCTTCCCCTCCGCCGCCCGCTGGAGCTTGCCGAAGATCTCCCGGGTCAGCTTTTCCAGGGAAAACTCGCTGCGGCTGAGCTTCACCCGCCCCGCCTCCAGCCGGGAGAGATCCAGCATCTCCAGCACCATGCCGTCCATCCGCTCCGTCTCAGCCAGGATGGTGTCCAGATACCGGTCCCGCTTGTCCTCGGCGATGTGCTCCTTCAGCCCCTCGGCATAGCTGTGTGCCACCGCCAGGGGGGTCTTCAGCTCGTGGGCGATGCTGGACACCATCTGCCGCCGGTTCTCCTCGGCGCTTTTGGCGTATGCCAGGGCGGCGCCCAGCCGGGCCGCCTCATCGTGATCCTTTTGGGCACGCTGCTGGAACTGTTGGTACCCGTGTACCAGCTGGTCGGTGTCCGCCCAGGTGGTGTCGCAGCCCAGCATCGGGGGTTTCCCCGCAGCCATGCTCCCGTTCACCGCCCGCAGAGGGTCAATGAGCCTGCGCTTCAGGGTGCGCCGCAGCAGCAGGAAGGCGACCAGGGCCACCGCAAAGGTGACCAGATAGGTGTTGCGGAGAAATTCCATGGCTATCAGGAGCGGGCTGCCCCGCAGGGCAAAGAGGGCCTGCACCACGGGCTGTCCATCCTCCGGTTCCTCATAAGCGGCCGCCCGGCGAAGCAGCACCGCGTCCAGCAGGCTGTACCGGTCGGCCCCATAGTCGGAGTACTCCGCCAGCTGCTCCCTCCGTCCTTTCAGCAGCGTGAGCAGGCTGTGGTACCGTTCCCCCTGCCAGGTCAGCGGCCCGCCGGGGTCATACAGCTCCATCTTGGGGTTGACGCCGTAGATGGTCACCAGCTCTCCCTCCAGCTGGAGCTCCCCGGCCACGTCGCAGATCTCCTGCCAGCGGATGCGCCCCTGGGCGTCCAGCTCCCCCAGGGGGGTGCTCTGCGCCTCCCCCAGCCCGCCCTCCGCCTGGAGTGGCCACCGGACAAAGGTGAAGTCATCCTCCACCCCGTAGCTGCCGCTGCCCGTCATCAGATCGGAGGCAGAGGCGCCGGAGATGCGCACCGGCTCGAAACGGCTGCCGTCAAACCAGCCCTCCAGCCGCAGAATATCGCAGAAGCCTCCTCCGAGGACGGAAAACTCCCCAAACAGCTCGCTGTACTGCCCCCGGATGGCGTCGTACCGGCTGTCCCCCTCGTCGCTGAGGTCCAGCCAGGCGTAGCCATCGGCCTGGGCGGGCTGCCGGGTCTCCCACACTTCTGAGGTCACATAGCGGAAACACACATAGTCCCCACTGGCCTGGATCACGTTTCCCGTCTCATCCCAGTACACCACCCCGGTCTGGAGGGGCACCTCCACATCCCGGTAGGGGCTCAGCACGCCGGCGGCGAGGTAAAATTTCGTGTTGAAATCCCCCACTGCGGCATAGGTGTTGCTGATCGAGGTCAGAACCAGGTAGTCCAGCTCCCCGGGGACGGCGTCCTCACCGGCGGCCTGGACCAGCGCCTCCTCCCCATCCCAAAAACGGGCCGGGATCTGATCTGCCGCATCATCCATGGCCAGCAGCACGCTCTGGGCGGTACCCAGGGTGAGAGCCCCCATCCCCAGCAGCCACAGCGCCAGGGTCAAAAGTCCCAATCTGATGGACAGCGCGGCCAGGGCGCCCCGCTTGTTTCTCTTCGTTTCGTCCTTCTGCCTGCGTCTCATGGGTCATACCTCCAGTTTATACCCGGATTTGATCACCGTTTTGATGCACCTGGCCTGCTCCCCCAATTTCTCCCGCAGGCGCTTGATGTGGGTGTCCACCGCCCGGGATTCCCCCTCGTAGTCATAGCCCCAGCACTTCACCAGCAGCTGCTCCCGGCTCATGACCATGTTTTTGTTCTGCATCAGGCACCGCAACAGGGCGTATTCCTTGGGGGTAAGGGAGATTTCCTTCCCATCCGCAAACACCCGCTGGGCGGACAGCTCCAGGGCCAGTCCTCCCGCCTCCAGCCGGTCCCCCCGGAGGACGCTGCCCCGGCTGCGCTTGATGAGGGCCATGGTCTTGGCATACAGCACCGACATGGTAAAGGGCTTGGTCACATAGTCGTCCGCCCCCAGCTCATAGCCCAGCAGCTTGTCCTCCTCGTCGGACAGGGCGGTGAGGAAAATGATGGGCACCTCGCTGTCCCGGCGCACCGCCCGGCACACGCTCAGCCCGTCCAGACCGGGTATCATGATGTCCAGCAGCACCGCGTCAAACTGCCCCTCTTCCAGCAGCTCCAGGGCCCGCAGTCCGTCCCCCGCCTCCACCGGCAGCTCCCCCTTGCTGGAAAAGTAGTCGCACAGCACCTCCCGCAGCTTGGGTTCGTCCTCCACAATGAGCACCTTGCAGTTCACACGCTCCGCCCCCTTTCTATCTGAACTCTATCATAGCGGTTTGTACTCTGTGTGTCAAAGCGGGAATTTCAAGAAAAAAATTTCAGCCCCTCCGATTGGAGGGGCTGAGTTGTAAAGCAGTCTCTCTACATTTTTCTGACAAACAGGGCCCGGATGGCGTTGAGCACCGCCAGCACCATGACCCCCACGTCGGCAAACACCGCCAGCCACATCCCGGCTAGGCCCAGGGCCACCAGCGCCAGGCAGATCAGCTTAATCCCGATGGCGAACACGATGTTCTGGTAGACGATGGCCAAGCACTTGCGGGAGATCCGGATGGCCTTGGCGATCTTCAGCGGGTCGTCGTCCATGAGCACCACGTCGGCGGCCTCGATGGCGGCGTCGGAGCCCATGGCCCCCATGGCGATGCCGATGTCCGCCCGGCGCAGCACCGGGGCGTCGTTGATGCCGTCCCCCACAAAGGCCAGCCTGGCCCTGGCGGGCTTGCGCTCCAGCTCTTCCTCCACCTTTTCCACCTTGTCAGCGGGGAGCAGCTGGCTGTACACCTGATCCACCCCCAGGTCGGCGGCCACCCGCCGGGCCACGCCGTCGGCATCCCCGGTGAGCATGACGGTCTTTTCCACCCCGGCGGCCTTCAGCTGTCGGATGGCCTCTTTGGAGGTGGGCTTTTCCACGTCGGAGATGACGATGTGGCCCATATACTGGCCATCCACCGCCATGTGAATGATGGTGCCCACGCTACGGCAGGTGATGTAGTGGACGCCCAGCCGGTCCATGAGCTTGTCATTGCCGGCGGCCACCTCCCTGCCGTCCACCGTGGCCACGACGCCCTCTCCGCTGAGCTCCCGGACATCTTTTACCCGGGTGCGGTCGATCTCTTTCCCATAGGCCCGCTGGAGGCTTTTGCTGATGGGATGGGAGGAGGCGCTCTCCGCCAGAGCGGCGTACTCCACCAGCTGGGCCTCGTCCATGCCGCTGTGATGGATGCCGCTCACCTCAAAGACGCCCCGGGTGAGGGTGCCGGTCTTGTCAAACATGACAACCCTGGTCTGGGACAGGGTCTCCAGGTAGTTGGAGCCCTTCACCAGCACGCCGGCCTTGCTGGCCCCGCCGATGCCGGCGAAGAAGGTCAGGGGGATGGAGATGACCAGGGCGCAGGGGCAGCTGGCCACCAGGAAGGTGAGGGCCCGGTAGACCCAGCTCTCCCAGCCGGGGGCCCCGCCCAGCAGCAGCTGGACCAGCGGGGGCAGCACTGCCAGGGCCAGGGCAGCGGCACACACCGCCGGGGTGTACACCCGGGCAAATTTCGAGATGAAATTCTCCGACCGGGACTTCCGGGAGGAGGCGTTCTCCACCAGGTCCAGGATCCTGGACACGGTGGACTCGCCAAACTCCTTGGTGGTGCGGATCTTCAGCAGGCCGGTCATGTTGACGCAGCCGGAGATGATCTCATCCCCCTCCCGCACCTCCCGGGGCAGGCTCTCACCGGTGAGGGCGGCGGTGTTCAGGGTGGAAGCTCCCTCCGCCACCACGCCGTCAATGGGAACCTTCTCCCCGGGCTGCACCACAATGAGGGTGCCCACGGCCACTTCGTCCGGATCCACCTGCTCCAGCCTGCCCTCCCGCTCCACATTGGCGTAGTCCGGGCGGATGTCCATCAGATCGCTGATGTTCCGGCGGCTGCGGCCCACGGCATAGGACTGGAACCACTCCCCCACCTGGTAGAACAGCATGACGGCGATGGACTCCAGATAGTCCCCGTTCTCATAGATGGCCAGGGCCAGAGCGCCCAGGGTGGCCACCGCCATGAGAAAGTTCTCATCCAGCACCTGGCCGCTTCGGATCCCCCGGAAGGCCTTGCGGAGGATGTCGTAGCCGATGACGGCGTAGTCCGCCAGATAGCAGGCCAGCCGCACCCAGCGCCCTGCCGGGCCCAGCGCGTCAAAGGCCTCCGCCCCCAGCGTCTGGAGGGCCAGCAGAATCACCGCGGCCGCCAGGATGCGCCACAGCATTTTTTTCTGCTTTCCCGTCATTCCGTACTTGGGGCGCCGCCCCAGAAGGCACAGCACCGCCGCCAGCACGGCCACCGCCAGCAGCAGGCCGGTCTCCAGATAGTCTTGCATGATCGTTCACTTCCAAACAATTAAATAGTCGTTTAATCTTTTGGGGCAGAAAAGCGTCCCTTCCGCCGCTGGGCATCCGGGACGCCGGCCGTGCGCTCACAGGAAGACTTCGCAGTCGCTCTCCACCCGCTTGCAGTTTTTGCGCACCTGCTCCATGACGGATTGAGGGTCATGCCCCTCGGCGAACTCCACGATCATCTTCAGGGTCATGAAGTTGACGGTGCAGTTCTGAACGCCGTCGGTCTTCCGGGCGGCCTCCTCCATCTTGTTGGCGCAGTTGGCGCAGTCCACGTCGATCTTATAGGTTTTCTTCATCCCGATGGGCCTCCTTCTCTGTGATACAGGCAAACAATTAAGCAGTTGTTTAATCGTTATCTGTATCATACACCAACAGCGCCGCCCTGTCAACCGCTTTCTGAAAAAATTTTCTCCCTGCCGCAGGCCACGGGTCGCGGCAGGGAGAAGGAACTTCAACGACAGGGATGCTCCGGGCTCTCACCGCACTGCTGCGTCCCCCTCCAGGGGCAGCGCGCGCACTTCCCGCTCCCCTTCCGGCGGCCCAGGCGGATGCGCCACAGGGCCAGGGCACAGCAGGCGGCCAGAAGGGCCAGTACCAGAATCGTACCCATCCGATCCCCTCCTCACAGGACGAGCAGCCCCACCTGGTACACCAGGAAGGTGACCAGCCAGGCCACCCCCAGCTGGAAGGCGGCGGTGATCCACATCCACTTCCAGCTGCCCGACTCCTTCCGGATGGTGGCCAGGGTGGCGGCGCAGGGGATGTAAAGCAGGCAGAACACCATGAGGCAGAAGGCGTTGAGCTCGCCAAAGCCGATCCCGCCCAGGGCGGCGGAAAAGGCCTCCATCCCCGCCGGGGAGCTGGCGTTGACCACGCCGAAGAGCACCGCGCAGCTGGATACCACCACCTCTTTGGCGGAGATGCCGGCAATGAGGGCCACCACGATCTGCCAGAAGCCCAGGCCGATGGGGGCGAAAATGGGGACCAGCCAGCGGCCGATGATGGTTCCGAAGCTGTCTCCGGCCCCTCCCACATAGCCCTGTGGGCCGAAGTTCAGCACCACCCAGATGATGAGGGTGGCCAGGAAAATGGTGGTGCCCGCCTTGCCCAGGTAGTCCTTGATCTTTTCCCAGACGTAGATGGCCACGGTGCGCCCATCGGGCATCTTATACTCCGGCAGCTCGATGATGAGGTAATTGGCGCTGCGCTTCCGGTCCAGCAGGTGGATGATGGCGGAGACCACAATGGCCACCACAATGCCGATGAGATACATGGAATAGGCCACCAGCATGGCGTTGTCCCCGAAAAACATCTCGGCAAACAGGATGTAGATGGTCAGCCGGGCGTTGCAGCTCATAAAGGGGGTGACCAGCATCACCTTGTACCGGTCCCGCCTGTTTTCCAGGGCGCGGGAGGCCATAATGGCGGGCACGGTGCAGCCGAAGCCCAGCAGCATGGGGATGAACGCCTTGCCGGACAGGCCCAGACGGCTCATAATCCCCTCCATGACGTAGGCCACCCGGGCCATGTACCCGCTGTCCTCCAACAGGGCCAGACACAGGAACAGGATCAGGATGTTGGGCAGGAAGGTGATGATGGTGCCCACACCGCCGATGACCCCGTCCACCACCAGGGAGGAAACCACCGGGCTCACGTGCCCTGCCTCCAGCGCCCCGGTCACTCCATCGGACAGCCAGCCGATGCCCAGCTCGAAAAAGCCCTTGATCCAGTCACCCACCGTGAAGGTGAGGAAAAAGGTGATGGCCATGATGCCCAGAAAGACGGGAATGCCCCAGATCCGGTGGGTGAGCACCCGGTCCACATTTTCTGTGAACACATCCTGCTTCTGCTTGTGGAGCAGGACCTCCTCAATGACCTCGCCGATGAAATCGTACTTCTGGTTGATGATATCCGACTCGTAGCTGCGGTCCAGCACCTGGGGGAGATCCACCGGATACTTCTCCGTGATCTCCTGGTCCTTCTCCAGCAGCTTCAGGGCGTGCCAGCGCTCATTTTTGATCTCCGGATAGCGGGCCTTCAGCTGGGCAATGATCTGGTCGATCTTGCCCTCGATCTCATCGGAGTACACCATGGCGTACTCCGAATGGTGGTCATGCTCATGCTGGGAGACATATTTGTGCTCATGGATGAGCTGGTCCGGGCCGGTGACCCCTTTGTGGTGGACGGCGGCGTGGAGCAGAATGTCCAGCCCCCGGCGCTTCCGGGCGGACACGGGAATGACGGGGATGCCCAGCATCTCCGGCAGGCGGTGCAGGTCGATCTCCATACCCCGCTTCTCCACAATGTCCATCATGTTCAGGGCCAGCACCACCGGCTTGCCCAGCTCCAGCAGCTGCAGGGTCAGGTACAGGCTCCGCTCCAACGTGGAGGCGTCCACCACGTTGATCATCACGTCCACCTCAACGCTGAGGATAAATTGACGGGACACCTTTTCCTCCATAGTATAGGAGGTGAGGCTGTAGGTTCCGGGCAGGTCCACCAGGTGAATATCCGTCCCCTGGAACTGCATGGAGCCCTCCACCTTTTCCACCGTGACACCGGGCCAGTTGGCCACCTTCAGGTTCGCCCCGGTATAGGCATTGAACAGTGTGGTCTTGCCGCAGTTGGGGTTCCCGATGAACCCGATGGTCATGGATTCACTCACGGCTCACACCTCACTTCAATATTTTTTGTCACATTGTAACCCAGGGCAAACCGGGCGCCCCGGAGCTTGATGATCAGGATTCCTCTGCCCTTCCGGTTCAGGACGGAGACCGGGGTCTGCCGGGTCATGCCCAGCGCCTCCAGGTGCCGCTCCATCTGAAACGGAAGATGAATCTCCTCCACCACGCAGGTCTGGCCCACCTGCGCATCCTTCAACTGCATGTGTCGTTCCTCCCATATTGCGCGCTGTTTGATTTTGAACCTTTTCTATATTACAAACTCTCGCCCCATTCGTCAATGACCCAGGGAAGATTTTCTGCGCCCAGCCTGGCCGGATTCAGGCCGCGGCGCCCATGCGTTGACTTTTTCCCCCACTTTGTTTATACTGAAAAAACAGACGTCGCCGCCCCGGCCGGAGCGGACAGACAGTTTTTCCCGGAAGAGGTGTCCTGTATGGGAAACAGACCTTTACCCCATGACCACGGTCAGCCCCTGGAGCGGGAACCGGAACGGGTTCCCAGCCTGGACGAGTTCCAGATCGCCGCGGATCTGTTCAAACAGCTGGGAGATGGCAGCCGCATTCGCATTTTCTGGCTGCTGTGTCACTGTGAGGAGTGCGTCATCAATCTCTCCTCCATGGTGGACATGAGCAGTCCGGCGGTGTCCCACCACCTGCGGCAGCTGAAGACCAGCGGGCTCATCGTCAGCCGCCGGGAGGGCAAGGAGGTCTACTACAAAGCCGCCCCCACCCAGCAGGCTCAGCTGCTCCACCACATGATCGAAGCGCTGGTGGAGATCACCTGCCCCTCCCCCTGACCCGCACCGGGACATGATTTTTCAGCAAGGAGTTTTTCTATGGCACAAATCCTGAGTTTTATCATCCTGCTCACCCTGGTCACCGGGGTGGGCGGTTTGGCACTGGGGGGCTGTCTGGCCACCCTGTTCCAACGGGAATCCCCCCAGGCCACCAGCCTGCTGCTGTCCTTCACGGCGGGGCTGATGCTGTGCATCGTCTCCTTCGACATGGTCCCCGAAGCCATGGAGACCACTAGCAACTATTACCTCGCCCCTGTCTTCCTGGTGGTGGGATTCGGCCTCACCTTTCTGCTCAACTGCTGGATCGACAGAAGCGCCCACCACGACGACGGTCTGGACGACCACCGCTGCGCCTGCGGCCATCACGATCTGCACACCGCCGGCATTGTGCTGGCTGCCGCGGTGGCCATGCACAACATGCCCGTGGGCATGGCGGTTGGCACCACTGTGGCCGCCGCCGGCATCGGCTTCCCCAGTGTGCTGGCCGCCGTCACCATCGGCCTGCACAACATCCCCGAGGGGATGAGCATTGCCATCCCCCTGCTTCACGACGGCTCCAAGGCCCGGAACGCCATCGCCGTAGCCGCGCTCAGCGGCCTGCCCACCGTGGCGGGCGCCCTGCTGGGCTACTTCATCGGCAGTCACACCCCCCTCGCCCTGGCGATTATCATGAGCATTGCCGGCGGCGCCATGCTGTATGTGGTTTTCTTCGAACTGCTCCCGGAAGCCTATCGCCAGTGGAAATCCAAATGGTCCATTCTGGCCACCATCCTGGGCTTTGCCCTGGGCGTGCTGCTCATCTTCGCGCTGGGCCACGGCCACAGCCATTAAGACGCAAAGACGGCCTGCGCACGAGCGCAGGCCGTCTTTTTTCGGTGTTCGTTACATCAGCTTGACGGTGAAGAAAACCGCCTGGCAGAACAGCCAGCCAATCAGGACAAACAGTAGATACAGCGCCACAGCGGAACCCAGCAGCAGGCCCAGCAACATGGCCAGGGCGACAATCACGCAGGTCACCCAGGTGGTCACATAGTGGGAGCGGGCAGGCATCAGCCGCACGCTGCCCAGCTTGCCGTCATTGGCCCGCAGTTTCCAGCAGGCAACGGCGGCCAGCACCAGGACGATCCAACCGGCCACAAAGCACACGGTGATGATGGTGGGGTGCTTGCTGAAGTACTCCCGGTACAGCCACAGGGCAGCCATGCCGCCGCCGGTGAGCACCGCGTTGACAAAGAAGGTGCGCTGATACAGGAAATAGATCAGGATCAGCACCGCAGCCACGGCGGGCAGCACCATCAGGATCCGCACGCCCGCGTCAGAAAACTGGTAGGCAATCGTGGTCACAATCCACAGGAAGAAAACCACCCCGGTGAGGATGACGGGCAGACGGTTCTTCTTCCCGGCGCGCCGGGACAGCACGATCCAGATGATCCCCAGCACGGTGAGGGCAAGGCCCACAAACCGGTACACCTGGAAGATATGAGACAGGACCACGGCGATGCCGATGCCCAGACTGGTTGCGGTGAAATCAATATAAAAACGCTTGACCAGCAGGATGATTACCTCCGCCACCACAGCGCCCAGCAGCCAGAGCAGCATCCGGTTAAATACCGCGTCCTCCGCACTGCGGCGCTGGTTGCGTCTCTCCTTATCGGTCATTCTCATCATTCCTTTTTCATTTCGTACGGTGCAAACGCTCCCCATCCCACAAAGCTCCACAGCTACGCGGCACAGGAAACCGGCGCACCCGTCTCCCTGCCCCGAAGCGGCAGCGGAACGGTGCGCCATAGCCCGGGAACTGCCAGCGGACAGCCTCCGGCGGGAAAAGCTTGTTATAGTATAGCAGAATCTGCTTCATTTTGCAATCAAAACATCAACGAAACTCATCTCAAAATTTGTATGTTCTCCAGTTTTCTGCACATCTTTCTCCCGCAGGGCTTGCCGGCCTCCCCTTGTCGGGATATAATAGCAGCATCCCGACAGAAGGAGTGGATGTCATGCTCACCGACAGAGAACTGGTGGATCTGGCCTTTGACATGCTGGAGCGCGCCTATGCCCCCTATTCCAACTTTCCCGTGGGCGCGGCCATCGCGTGCGCGGACGGAACCGTATTCACCGGCTGCAATGTGGAAAACGCCGCCTTCGGCTCCACCATATGCGCCGAGCGCACCGCCCTGGTCAAAGCGGTGAGCGAGGGTCACCGGGATGACCTGGAGCGCATCGCCATCGCGGGCCGCGGCCAGGACTACTGCTGGCCCTGCGGCGCCTGCCGCCAGATGCTCTCGGAATTCAATCCGGAGCTGATCATTCTGGCCGCCCGGGGAGACGGGCAATTCGTCTCCTATCCGCTGCACCAGCTGTTTCCCCATGGGTTCGGCCCCGGAACGCTGACGCAGGAGCGTTGACGTTTCTCAATCTTTTCCGCACAATTTTCCAGTATTGCTTCCCTGTTTCCGCACAGACTATCCCCGTGGAGACAAGGAGGTTTTTCACCATGTTTCTGGACAAACTGGCACTGACCCTGGCTGTCATCGGCGGCCTGAACTGGGGCGCCATCGGTCTGTTCAACTTCGACCTGGTGGCATTCCTGTGCGGTGGCTCCGGTACCTGGGTGGCCCGCATCATCTACACCGTGGTGGGCATTGCGGCCCTGTGGTGCATCACACTGCTCTTCCGCACTGACCACGCTACCCGCAGCAGCCACGCATAAACTCTGCGCCGGTCCATGGGAATTCCCTGGGCCGGCGCTCTTTTATTTCAGCCAGCCCTCCACCCGGCCATCCCGCACCTCCAGGATGCCATAGCCCCTTCTCGCCCTCACCCCTCCAGCGGTACCGGGGTTAAACAATCTGGGCAGCGTGCCGTCCCACAGATTGACCGCCTGATGGGTGTGTCCGAAGCAGACCATATCGGCGCCGCACGCCCGGCCGGCCCGCACCAGCCCCTCCGTGCCGGACTTTGCCCCCTGCCGGTGCCCGTGCACCAGCAGGAAACGAACCCCCTCCAGCTCCAGAATCCGCTCATCCTCTCCGGGGCCGAAGTCACAGTTTCCCCGCAGCAGATCCATGGGGATCTGGGGATACAGCCGGGCCAGCGACTTGCCGTCCCGGAGGTTGTCCCCCAGGAAAAAGATCCGGTCCGGCTGTTCTTCTTCCACTGCCGCCACCATAAGATCCATATATCCATGGGAATCTGAAAACACCGCAATTTTCACTCTGGTCACCCTTTCCCCTCCGGCGCATATACTGGCATAGGAAACGGAGGGGATCTCTATGCCAGAATTTGACGCTTTGAAAAACGACCCCCAGGCCGCCCGGCTCATGGGCGACCCGGACCGGCTTCGCCAGCTCCGGCAGGCGCCGGAGACCCAAAAGCTCTTCTCCATGCTCAGCCGCACCACCGGCGGGAATCTGGAACAGGCGGCACAGGATGCGTCCCAGGGGAATACCGGCCAGCTTCTCTCCGCGATCCGCCAGTTAATGGCCGACCCCGAGGGAGCCAAACTCATCCAACAGATGAAAGACAAGCTGAAATGACCGCCGGAGGAGGGCAGAGCATGGGAGGCCTGGAGGAAAAATTGGAGGGTATCCTCAGCGACCCCCACGCCATGGAACAGATCATGGCCCTGGCCCGGTCCCTGGGGGAAAAGCAGTCTGTTCCGGATGGGCAGGCCCGGGAGCGGCAGGAGCCCTCCCCTCCCCCCTCTCCTCCCTCCGGAGGAAAGGGGGACGGCCTGCTCTCCGCCCTGAGCCAGGTGGATCCCCGGCTGCTGGCCGGGGCAGCCCAGCTCATGAGTCAGTACAACAGCGGGGACGACCGGCGCGCCGCCCTGCTCACCGCTCTGCGTCCCTTTGTCCAGGAGCGCAGGTACGCCAGGCTGGACAAAGCCATTCAGATCGCCAAGCTCTCCCGGCTGATCCGAATGGCTCTGGAGTTGCTGCGCCCACAGGAGGAACAGCATGTATAACCGCTATCAACAAGGCCGGGAATTTGCCCCGGTGGCCCCTGAGGCAGAGGCGGCAGCGCCTCCGGCCTCCCCCGTCCGCCCCCCGGAGCACACCCGGGAGGAGCGCCCCTCCCCCTCTCCGCTGCTGGGAGAGGTGGCGGGCGGCTTCAGCAAACTGCTGGAGGGCCTGTTGGGGCGCTTTTCCCTGAAGGGGCTGGACACCGGAGATATCCTTCTGGTGCTCATCATTCTCTTTCTCTATCTGGAGGGAGACAATCTGGAACTGGTCATCACCCTGGGGCTGATGCTCCTTCTTGGCCTGGGGGACGATGAGTGAGGCAAATCAATCCCGCAGGGCGGTGCCGTCCGGCAGGACAAATCTGTCCTGCGACCCGGTGATGGGGCTGGACATGTCACGGGAGGTCATGGAGTAGACCACGTCCCCGTCCGCCTGTGTCTCGGCGGCAACCAGCAGGCCGCTGTCCACGGCGATCCAATAGCGGTACAGATACCCCAGTTCCTCCTGCTCAAACTCCACATAGATACAGTTCTGCCCATCCAGCTGCACATAGTCTGCCCTGGTGATCCCATCGGGATCCAGGTCCAGCACCTCTTCATAGGTGGGGACGCGCTGGGTCAGGTCCGCGCTGCCCACACCGGCCGGGGCGGTATGTACCGCCGTGCTGCTGTTGTACCAGAGCCACAGCTGTCCATCCCCCACAATGGAGTGTTCCACCATGCCGGAAGACAGGGTTGCGTCCGTGCGGGTCCACCCGCTGTCCACCCACACCTGGGCGGTCACCGTCCCCAGCACCGCGCCGTCCTGCTCATAGGTGATGGACACCGTCCGGCTGTAGCTCTCATACCGGGACAGGGACGCCACCACGCTCTGCACCGTCCGGGGGGTCACCTCCACCGGAATGCCCCCGGCCTCGGGGTTGGCGCTGCCCTGCGCTCCGCTGGAAACGGCCTCGGAGTCGGGCAGCTCCAGCTGGGGCGGTTTGTTGAACAGATTCAGCCCGAAGCTGTACAGCACCGCCAGCAGCACCACACAGGCAATGATAATTGCCAGAATTGTCCGTTTTCTGTCTTCCAAACCGCTCCCCCCTCTCAGCAGAGTTCAACGATCAGTTTTCCGCCTGGAATGGCTCCGGCGGGCAGTCCATCCGCCCGAATTCATACAGAATCGCCTGGGCAATACGGCGGCAGGCCTGGCCATCCCCGTAGGGATTGACCGCGTGGGCCATCTCCCGGTAGGATTCCGGCGAGGTGAGCAGCTGCTCCGCCATGGCCAGGATTGTCTCGGTCTGGACGCCGGCGATCCGGACCGTCCCGGCCTCCACCGCCTCGGGGCGCTCCGTCTCCTGGCGCAGGACAAGCACCGGCTTGCCCAGGGCGGGGGCCTCCTCCTGCAGGCCGCCGGAGTCGGTCATCACCAGGTAGCTGCGGGCCATGAGGTTGTGCATCTCATCCGCCATCAGTGGGGAGACCAGGTGGACATTGGCCAGCCCGTCCAGATGGCGGTGGGCCACCTCCTGCACCACCGGCGAGAGATGGACCGGATAGATCACCTCAATCTCCGGATGCCGCAGCGCCAGGGTCCGCAGCGCGGACATGATCTGCTCCATGGGCGCCCCGTAATTCTCCCTGCGATGGCAGGTGACCAGCACCACCTTCTTTTGGGCATAGTCGATGTGATTCAGCGCGTCCGTGGCAAAGGAGTAGTCCTCCACCACCGTTGTGCGCAGGGCGTCGATCACGGTATTGCCGGTGATGTACACCCCCTGTGTGATCCCCTCCGCGGACAGGTTCGCCTGATTGCTCCCCGTGGGGCAGAAGTGCAGGTCAGCCAGCCGGCCCACCAGGGAACGGTTCATCTCTTCGGGGAAGGGGGAGTACCTGTCATGGGTGCGCAGCCCCGCCTCCACATGGCCCACGGCGATTTTCTGGTAAAAGGCAGCCAGCGCCCCGGCAAACGTGGTGGAGGTGTCCCCATGGACCAGAACCAGGTCGGGCCGGACCTGGGCCAGCACCCGCTCCAGTCCCAGCAGGCACTTGCTGGTGATGGTGGACAGCGTCTGCCGCTGCTCCATGATATCCAGATCAAACTGGGGCTTCAGATGGAATATCTCCAGCACCCCGTCCAGCATCTGCCGGTGCTGGGCGGTGACACAGCAGCTGGCCTCAAATCTGGGGTCGCTCTCCAGCTGCTTCACCAGGGGGGCCATCTTGATGGCCTCCGGGCGGGTGCCGAAAATGGCCATGACTTTCAGCGCCCGGCCCGCGGTGCGCTCAACGCTCTGAGGGTCCATGCTCTTCCTCCTCTTCTTCCTCGGTTTCCGTCTTTTCGCCGCCGCTCCTGTCTCCGGGCTTTCCCGTATGGCCGGAAATCAGCACCCGCCAGGCAATCAGCGCGGCCAGGGCCATGGTCACCAGGAAGATCATGGCCTTCAGCGCCCCGCTGGTGGTGAGCATCACCGCGGTGAGGCCCAGAATGGCGGAGATCACATAGAGCATACCCACCGCCTGCTTCTGGGACAGGCCCATATCAATGAGCCGGTGATGGATATGGCTGCGGTCCGGCTGCATGGGGCTCTGCCCTTTGGACAGCCGCCGCACCACGGCAAAACACACGTCAAAAATAGGCAGGCCCAGAATGAGGAAGGGCGCCACAAAAGAGATGAAGGTGTACATTTTGAACATGCCCTGCACCGACATGGTGGCCATGATGTACCCCAGGAAGGTGGCGCCGGTGTCCCCCATAAAGATCTTGGCGGGGTTGAAGTTGTAGGGCAGAAACCCCACACAGGCCCCCACCAGCGCCCCCATGATCATGGCCACATCTGACTCGCTCACCAAAAGGGCGATGACCAGCATGGTGGCAGACCCGATGGTGGACACACCACAGGCCAGGCCGTCCAGCCCGTCAATGAGGTTCACCGCGTTGGTGATGGCCACAATCCAGACCACCGTCACGGCGATGGACAGCCAGGACGGCAGCGCCCACAGGGGGTTTTCGCTGAAGATGTTGGGATTGGAGAGCACCTGGATGCGGTTGCCGGACAGCACCGCCACCAGGGCGGCCACGATCTGCACCACAAGCTTCAGTTTGGCGGGCAGCGCGTAAATATCGTCAAAGATGCCCAGCACCACAATGATCACCGCGCCCAGCAGCATCCCCCGCTCCGGGCCGTTCAAGGGCACCATCAGCAGCACGGCGAACATGAACCCCAGGAAAATGGCCAGTCCGCCCAGCCGGGGGATGGGGTGGTCATGCATGCGCCGGTTGTCTTTGGGCACGTCAATCGCCCCGACCTTCACGGAAAACAGCTTTACCAGAGGGGTGAGGGCAAAGGAGACCACCGCGGCCAGCAGCAGCGTCAGCAGGACGCAGCCCACAAGGGTCAGCTCCTCCGCGGAGATCTCCGGCAGTATTGTCAGCACGGAAACACAGCTCCTTTATCCTGGTCAGGGGGCCACAAAGCCCACTTTTTTATAGACCTTGCGCAGGGTCTTATTGGCGACATAGGACGCCTTTTCCGCCCCGGAGCGGTACACCTGCTCCAGATATGCCTTGTCCTTCAGGATACGCTGGGCTTCCTCCCGGATGGGACGCAGGGTCTCAATCACCGCCTCGCCCACGGCGGGCTTGAAGGCGCCATAGCCCTGGCCCTCAAACTCCGCCTCAATCTGGGCATAGCTCTTGCCGGTGACGGCGGCATAGATGTTCATCAGGTTGGCCACCCCGGGCTTGTGCTCCGGGTCGTAGCGCACACAGTTCTGGGTGTCGCTGTCGGTGATGGCCCGCTTGAACTTGCGCTGGATGTCCTCCGGCTTCTCCATGAGGAACACGCAGCCCTCGGGGATGGACTTGCTCATTTTGCTCTCCGGGGCGGTCAGTCCCATCACCCGGGCCCCCGCCTTGGGGATGTACGGCTCGGGCATTTTGAACACCTCGCCGTAGATGCCGTTGAAGCGCTGGACGATGTTCCGGGTGAGCTCCACGTGCTGCTTCTGATCCTCCCCCACCGGGACAAAGTCCGGCTGATACAGAAGGATGTCCGCCGCCATCAGGGTGGGATAGGTGAACAGGCCGCCGTTGATGTTGTCCTTGTGCTTGGCGGACTTGTCCTTGAACTGGGTCATGCGGGAGAGCTCCCCGAACATGGTGTAGCAGTTGAGCACCCAGCCCAGTTGGGCGTGGGCGGGGACATGAGACTGGATGAACAGGGTGTTGCGCTCCGGATCCAGGCCGCAGGCAATGTACTGGGCCAGCTGCTCCAGGGTGCGCCGGCGCAGGTCCGCCGGATTCTGGCGCACGGTGATGGTATGCAGGTCGGCCATAAAATAGTAGTTGTCAAACTCGTCGGTGCGGTCCACCCAGTTTTTAATGGCCCCCAGGTAGTTGCCCAGGTGCAGATCTCCGCTGGGCTGAATGCCGGAGAGCATCACTTTTTTTGCTTGTTCTTCCATGTCGTCAAACCTCTTTTTCGTAGTCTTGCCTGCCGCTGTCCGCGCTCAGTTCAGGAAGGTCTCAAGATCCACCGGCGCGGCATCCGACCACAGGCGCTCCAGGGAATAGAAGTCCCTGGCCTCCTCGGTGAACACGTGGATGACCACCGCGGAGTAGTCCAGCAGGGTCCACTCCCCGCCCCGGTGCCCTTCGATGTGATGGGGCTCTTCCCCCCGCAGGCTCATGGCCTCCTCCACCGCGTCAGCCAGCGCCCGCACCTGAGTGGTGGAGGTACCGGTGCACAGCACGAAATAGTCCGCCAGGGTGGTCTGATCCCGGGTAAAAAGCACTTTGATGTCCTTGCCTTTTTTGCTGTCCAGCGCCTTGACGGCGACAGCAGTGAGTTCTTCTGGTGTCAACAACTGCGTTACTCCTTTCAGGCCGGTCAGAGATCCGGCGTCGTTTCTGTATTTTCTCCCCCGTTCCGGCTGAAGCGGCCGGGTTCAACGTCTCCCCGCCGTGGGATCGGCCAGCACACCGGTGCTGGAGGACAGGGTGTTGCCGTCGGCGCTCACCGAGATCAGGTCCAGCTCGTCCAGCGTCACCTCGTCCACAAAGGGGTTGAGGGACTGGTTGATCAGCTCCAGCAGGGGCGCCTGGTCCGGGTACACCCGGTAGTAGTAGACCCCGCTGTTCCCCACGGAGCGGAAGGGCATGGTGACAAAGTTCACATCCTCCACCCGCAGCCCGCCCAGCACGGCCTGGGAGCCGAACCAGAACAGGTTTTCAATGGTGAGATCGCTCTTCACGTTTTCCCCGAACAGTTCGGCCAGCTCACCGATCTTGGTGATATTTTTCAGCTGAAGGGTCTGGCTGAGCACCGCTTTGAGAAAATCGTTGCGCATCTCAATGCGGCCGATGTCGCTGCCGTCCCCCTCATCGGCGTATTCACTCCACGTGTTGTTGTGCCGCCAGCGCATCACCTTCATGGCGTCCTCGCCGTTGAGGTACTGATAGCCCGGCTCAAAGTGAATATACAGATCCTGATAGGGATCATCATAGTCCAAATGATAGGGGATGTCAAACCACACCCCGCCGATGGCCTCCACCATTTTGCCGATGATGCTCCAGTCGATCTCCACATAGTAATCCGGGACAAAGCCCACCAGCTCGGACACCTCGGCCTTGAGGGCCTGGACACCGTCCTCCCCGCCGCCGTGGCGCTTATAGACGCCGTTGAGCATCTTGGCCGCCACCGACTGGCCGCTGGAGTTGATCAGGGTGTCCCGGGGAAAGGACATGACGGTGGCACTCTGATTGGTCACATCATAGGACACCAGCATCATCACATCCGTGTCGCCGGAGGTCTCATCCGGGCCGAATACCAAAATGGTGTAGAAGTCCTGGCTCTTTCGCTCCCCCCCCACCTTGGGCTGGACGGGGTCCATACTGTCATCCTGGACGGGCGCGCCGCTCTCCAGCGTCGGCTGGTCGGCACTGGGCAGCTCCGGGCGCTGCACCCAGCGGCTGTACAGCACCACAACCACAGCGGCCAGCACCATGATCACGGCCAGCACCATCAGGATGATGGCACGCCTCCACGGATGATCGTTCCCTCTGGATATCTCTCTTTTTCCCCGTCTGGGATTTGAAGTCATAGCCCAAGTCCTTTCCGCAATGTCTGTTCCGCTTCTACTGTATTGGGGTGGACGACCCGGTTGCGCTCCATCATCTCGCGGATGGACAGCTCCGCCCCCATGAGCACAGCCCGGTCAAGATCCTCATAGGCCAGGCGCCGCAGCTGCCCCACCTCCGGGAAATCCCGGGTGGGCTCCATGTAATCCGCCAGATAGAGCAGCTTTTCCGGCAGGGTCATATTCCCGCGGCCGGTTGTGTGGTACAGGATCGCCCGGAACACCGTCTCACTCTGGCCGAAGACATATCGGGCCAGCGCCGCCCCGCTCTTTGCGTGGAGGAGCTTTTCCGCGCCGCGCTCCATGTCGTCCAGCACGATGCCGTACCGGTCGCAGATGTCCAGATGCTCCTGGCGGGTCAAGTACTTGGTGCAGTCATGCAGGATGGCAGCCCGGCGCAGCTCCTCCGGGTCGGCGCCCCAGCGCAGCGCCAGACGGACCGCCTCTTCCTCGGTCCCCTTGATATGGGCCAGGCGCTTTGCCTTCACCATGGAATAGGAGACACACCGCAGGTCCTCTATGGTTAGACGGGAGAGATCCGCGTGGGTTCCATATAGTTTTTCTCGCAGAATATAGCCGTATACCGCTTCCGGAAGGTATTCCCGGCCCCCTCCCTGCCCCAGCAGCGCCCGCAGCTGGGTGGAGGACACCTCCACCAGGTTGGGAATGCTGATGGTGACGATGTTGGCCCCGAAGTCCCGCCGCAGCGCCTCCCGCTGGGCGGCAAACTGCCGCTGGATATCCTCATGCGTACGGCCAAAGGCGCATACCCCCGCCAGGGACAGGACGGTCTCCGGCTCGTGCCAGTCCTGGAGGGTGAGAAACATATCCGTCCCCATCAGCAGCCACAACTGCGCCCCGGGCCAGCGCTCCGCCGCCTGGCGCAACGTGTCGGCGGTATAGCTTTTGCCTGGCCGCCGCAGCTCTTCCTCCCACACCTGGGTCAGCTCCGGCCGGAGCATCTGATCGGCCAGGATGGAACTCATCTCCAGCCGCTGCGCCTGTGTGGGGCTGCCGGCCGGCATGGTCTTGTGGGGCGGGGTGCCCGCCGGCACAAATATGAGCTGGTCCAGCTCCAGGGCAGCCGCTGCCGCCCTGGCCGCGGCCAGGTGCCCCAGATGTGGTGGGTTGAAGGTTCCTCCATAGATGCCGATCTTCACAGCGCAACACTTCTTTCTCAAAAATGGGTGGTGCCTGTCTGCCGTATCTCTCTGCGGGACTTGCTTTCTATGATCCGGTTGGTTCGGTGACCCAGGTCACTTCACCAGCTTGATGCGCTTTTCAGGCCGTCGAAAAGGCAAAGCCTTTTCAACGGGTAGGCTGCGGCCCGCCGCAGCGCACGCACCGCAAAAAGCGCGGTCCGCACGTTTGCGGGCCGAGAAGTGTTTTCGTCCACGCACATGTCGCGGCCGAAAACAGATCACAATTTCTTCGCGCCTGCGGGCGCGAACTCTCCGAGGGCCTTGCCAGGCTGGACCGCCTGGCGGCGGCTGTGGTCCAGGTCACTTCACCAGCTTAATTCTCTTATCCTTCTCCTTGCTGTGGGTCTCCCGGTACAGCACGAACTTGGTGCCGATCACCTGGCTCCCCATGGAGCGGGCTCCATGGGGGCCCCTGTTCCATCCTGCTCGGCGGAAGTGAATTCCGCCTGCGCAAATGGTTTTGCACCGCAAAACCATTTTACGGCGCACCCGCGCCGGCCGCCTGGCGGCGGCTATGGTCCAGGTCACTTCACCAGCTTGATGCGCTTGTCCTTCTCTTTGCTGTGGGTCTCCCGGTACAGCACGAACTTGGTGCCGATGACCTGGACCACCTGGCTGCGGGTGGCGCGGGCCAGCTCCTCCGCCCCTTCCCGGGCGGAGAGCAGGGAGTTCTCCAGCACCTTGCCCTTAATGAGTTCCCGTGCTTCCAGCGCATCGTCCGCCTGCTTGATCAGATTCTCCCCCACACCGTCCTTGCCGATGTGGATGATGGTGTCGATGCTGTTGGCCAGGCCCCGAAGCTGGGCCCGCTGTTTGCTTGTCAGATCCATTTTCGTTCCTCTTTCCGTCATTTCCCGCCGTGTTTTTCCCAGTAATCCAGCACTCTGGAGTTCAGATCCTCCGAGCTGACCCACTGCTCCACATAGCCGCAGGACCGGCACACATAGTGGTCAAGGGCCATCGGGGCGTCCATGGAACCGCCCCGCAGCACAGGTTCACCCTCCAGATACCGGTTGACACACCGGACCACCCGGTCGCTCCCGCACTTGGGGCATTTTCCTGTCACCTTCACCTTACGACTCTCCTTTCCCGCTGTGCAGATATTCCTCCAGCTTCTCCCGGAAGGCCCGCAGGGCCAGGCCCCGGTGGGAGATGGCGTTCTTCTCCTCCGGCGTGAGCTGGGCAAAGGTCTTTTTCAGCTTGGGCAGGAAGAACACCGGGTCATACCCGAAGCCGCCCTCCCCCATGGGGGCAAAGGCAATGGTGCCGTGGCACTCTCCCCGGGCGGTGAGCACGTCGCCGTTGGGGAAGCAGCAGGTGATGACCGAGACGAACCTGGCCCCCCGGGGCTGTCCCTTCATGTTCTCCAGCAGCAGCCGGTACCGGCCCGTGTCGTCCAGCTCCGGCCCGCCGTACCGGGCGGAATATACCCCCGGGGCGCCCCCCAGGGCGTCCACACACAGGCCGGAGTCGTCGGCAATGGCGGGCAGGCCGCTGGCCTCCATCACCGCCTTGGCCTTCAGCAGGGAGTTCTCCTCGAAGGTGGTCCCGGTCTCCTCCACCTCCACATCCACACCCGCCTGGGCCTCGGAAATCACCTCAATCCCCAGGGAGGATAGGATCTCGTCCATCTCCCGGAGCTTTTTCTCGTTCTTGCTCGCCAGTACCAGCTTCATCTCAGTCCGCCTCCAGAACCGCTCTCTGTTTGGCCATTAGTTCCCGGATTCCCTTCTGGCACAATTCCACCAGGGCGCGCTGCTCTTCCACGGTAAAAGCGCGGCCCTCTCCGGTGCCCTGGATCTCTATCAGCTGGCCCTCATCGTTCATCACGCAGTTCAGGTCCACCTGGGCGCTGGAGTCCTCCTCATAGCACAGATCCAGCATGGGCTGCTCGTCCACAATCCCCGCGGACACGGCGGCCACATAGTGTCTGATGGGGCTGCGGGGCAGCACTCCCTCTTTCACCAGCTTCCGGCAGGCCAGGGCCAGGGCCACAAAGCCGCCGGTCACCGAAGCGGTGCGGGTCCCCCCATCCCCCTGGAGCACATCGCAGTCCACCGTGATGGTCAGATCAGGCAGCAGGGACAGGTCCACCGCAGCCCGGAGGGAGCGACCGATGAGCCGCTGGATCTCCGCCGAGCGGGGGGACAGCTTCAGCTTGGAGATGTCCCGGCGGGACCGCTCCCGGTTGGCCCGGGGCAGCATGGAGTACTCCGCCGTCACCCAGCCGGTCCCTTCCGGTACATGCTTGGGGGCAAACTGCTCCACGCTGGCGCAGCACAGCACCTTGGTATTGCCGCAGGTGATGAGCACGCTGCCCTCCGGGAATTTCACAAACCCCGTCTCCAGGGTCACCGTGCGCAGTTCATCCAGCGCACGCGCGTCGATACGGGCCATAGTCCCTTCCTCCTTATCCGTTTCCGGACATCATCCGGACGATCATGTATACGCTCACCGCCGCGCCCAGTACCGCAATGATCACGCCAAAGATCCGCGCGGTTCTCAGCGCCCCGGCCGGGATCTCCCGGTCGCCGAACCTGCGCCGCAGAGAGGGTTTTGGGTTGATGGCGTAATAGATCCCATAGGCGGTCACGCACAGCATAATGATGATAGAAATCATAGCAGCGCCTCCGTGAAGGCCACGGGGTCAAAGGGCTGCAGATCGTCCACGCCCTCGCCCACGCCCACATATTTCACCGGGACGCCCAGCTCCTTTGCGATGGCGATGACGATGCCGCCCTTGGCCGTGCCGTCCAGCTTGGTGAGGATGATACCGGTGATCCCCGCCGTCTGGGCAAACTGCTTGGCCTGGATCAGTCCGTTCTGGCCGGTGGTGGCGTCCAGCACCAGCAGGCTCTCCCGGCTGGAATCGGGGCACTCCCGGTCAATGACCCGGGAGATCTTGCCCAGCTCGTTCATCAGGTTCTGCTTGTTGTGCAGCCGCCCGGCGGTATCCACCAGCACCACATCCGCCTTTCGGGCCTTGGCCGCGCTCATGGCGTCGTACACCACGGCGGCGGGATCCGCGCCCTCGTGCTGCTTGATGATGTCCACGCCGGCCCGCTCCGCCCAGATGGTGAGCTGATCGGCGGCGGCGGCCCGGAAGGTATCCCCGGCACACAGCAGGACCTTTTTGCCCTCCTTCTTCCAGCGGGCAGCCAGCTTGCCGATGGAGGTGGTCTTCCCCACCCCGTTCACGCCGATGAACAGCACGACAGCCGGAGTCCGGGACAGGTCCACCCCGTTGTCCTCCCGGGAGAGATACTCCGCCAGGATCTCCCGCATGCAGGCCCGGGCGCCCTCCACGTCCTTGATTTTCCGCTCTTTGCAGCGGTCTCTCAGCTCCTCCACAGCTTTCATGGTGGTCTCCGCCCCCATATCAGCCATGACCAGCGACTCCTCCAGCTCGTCGTAAAAGTCGTCGTCCAGCTGGGAAAAGCCGCTGAAAATTCCGATTTTCTTAATCTTGTCAAAGAAACCCATGGTGATCTCCTCGCAATGTTGATCTTGAATGTTTCTCTGGGGCTGCGCCCCACCCCTCCGGCCTATCGCCGGCGGGTGCCGGCAAGCCCTATGGTTTGCCGGTTCCCGCACCGGCGGGCGGGGTACTTTCTCTTACACCAGAGAAAGTACCCAAAGAGCGTGTCCAGGGGGAGGACCCCCTGGATACCCCCCGCTCAGTTGGGGTGCGCTCCTCTCTTTCCGGCGTCCTGAACCCGCGGTTGCGCCGATTCCATCGACGCCCTCCGGGCTTGTGCATACTTATGCTTTGGTGCCTGCTGCCCAGGCAACACGCCTGGAATCGTGATGCACTTCGGCGTGTGCTCCGTTAGAGGTACAGACCCACAGACTTGAACTCCCGCACCAGGCGCCCATAGGCGTGGCAGGAGATTCACAGGTCATCTGCGCAAAAGGCCGGGGGCCGCCGGGCGTGGCTGAGGGTGTCAGCAGGTGTGTGCCGGTCAATAGAGACTGGCACCCATTTTGCTCCCACGTAAAACGGGGTTCTTAGGGGGGCAAATCCTGGAGGACGCCCTTTGTCCGATGGATTTGTCCCCCTAAGCCGCCCTTTGGTTCCTTTCGGGCGGCGCCGAAAGGAACTCGGCCCCCAGGCCGAAACCTCGCACGCTTATTTGATGTGCAGCTCTTCCTCCACCTCGTTCAGGTTGATGGTGAGCATCCGGCTGATGCCCTGCTCCTGCATGGTGACGCCGTAGAGCACATCGGCCTCCTCCATGGTGCCGCGGCGGTGGGTGATGACGATGAACTGGGTCTTGCCGCTCATCTTCCGCAGATACCGGGCAAAGCGCACCACATTGGTGTCGTCCAGGGCGGCCTCGATCTCGTCCATGACGCAGAACGGGGTGGGCCGCACCTTCAGAATGGCAAAATACAGGGCGATGGCCACAAAGGCCCGCTCGCCGCCGGACAGCAGGGACAGGGTCTTCAGCGCCTTGCCGGGGGGCTGCACCTTGATCTCGATGCCGCAGCTCAGCACATCGTCCGGATCCTCCAGCGCCAGCACAGCCTTGCCTCCCCGGAACAGCTCCTGGAAGGTCTGCTGGAAGTGCTCGTTGATGAGGGCGAACTGTGTCCGGAAGATCCCCGTCATCTCGCCGGTGATCTGGGCAATGATGTCCTCCAGTTCCTTTTTGGCCTGGGTCACATCATCCCGCTGCCCGGCAAAGTAGGTGTATCGCTCGTTTACCTTTTCGTACTGCTCCACCGCGTCGGGGTTGATATTTCCCAGGGCGGAGATGGCCCGTTTCAGCTCTCCGATGCGCCGCTGGGCCTTGGCGGTGGACTCCAGTTCCACCCGCTGGGCCCGGGCCGCCTCGTGGGAGAGCTGATAGGTCTCCCACAGCTTGTCCAGGATCTGATTTTCCTCCCAGGCGGCGGTGTTGACCTTCTGCTCCAGCGTGGAGACCTCCCGCTCCATGCCCAGCAGCTGGTTGTTGGTCTCCCGGGCCTCGCCGTCCGCCCGGTTCCGCTTTCCCTCCAGCTCCAGCTTTTCCTCGTTGATCCGCCGCAGGCGCTCGCCCAGGGTCAGGCTCTGGCCGCGCAGCTCCTGCAGGCGGTTCTGGGCCTCACCCACCTGTAGCGCCAGGGCCTCATTATTCTGTTCAAACTGGGCAATCATGGCGGTGCGCTGGGCGCTGTCCCCGGACAGATCGGCTTTCAGCTGTTCCAGCTCAGCCAGGTTCTGCTCCAGGGCGGCCCGCTCGCCCTCCAGGCCCGCCAGCCGGGCCTGCTGTCCGGCCAGCTCCTCGTTGATCTGGGACAGGCGCTCCTGCAGGCTGCTGTGGCCCTGGGCCTTGGCCTGGGCCTCAGCGCGCAGCGCGTCGGCCTCGCCCTCCAGTTCCCGGATCCGCCCCTTGGCCTG
Source organism: uncultured Oscillospiraceae bacterium (assembly GCA_944385465.1). Lineage (GTDB taxonomy): Bacteria > Bacillota > Clostridia > Oscillospirales > Oscillospiraceae > Enterenecus. The sequence continues at coordinate 26,756 of CALWXH010000020.1, forward strand.
TTCCGTGGCCGTTTCATTTTCACGGATCCGCTGAGCGACCTGCTCCCGCTCCCGGAGCAGGACAGCCCCGCGCTCCTGGGCTTCCCGCAGCAGGGCGGCCGCGCTGTCCACCCGCTCGGTATAGGTCAGCACCGCGTTTTCCGCCTCCCGCAGCTGGGCGGCGACGGTGTCCAGTTCATATCTGGCGGCGGTGAGCTCCCGCTGGGCATGGGCAAGCTGCTCCTGGCCCTCCTTCAGCTGGACGGCCAGCTCCTCTCTCTGGCGGCCCAGCCGCTCCAGCTCGTTGGCCCGGGACAGGATGCCCGCGGACCGGGAGGCGGAACCGCCGGTCATGGAGCCGCCGGCGTTGAGCACCTGGCCGTCCAGGGTGACGATGCGGAAACGGTGCCTGAATTTCCGGGCCATGGCCATGGCCTTGTCCAGATCACTGGCGATGACCACCCGGCCCAGCAGATGGGAAAAGACACCGGCGTACTCCCGGTCAAAATCGATCAGTGCATCGGCCATGCCCACAAAGCCGTCCTCCCGCTCCACGTCCCGGTCCTGGAACTGGGCGGGGCGGATGGTGTTCATGGGCAGGAAAGTGGCCCGTCCCGCCTCCCGGCGCTTGAGCCAGCCGATGGCCTGTTTGCCGTCCTCATCCCGCTCCACCACGATGTTCTGCATGGCGCCCCCCAGGGCGATCTCAATGGCCACGGCATACTGGTCGGGCACGTGGAGTAGCCCGGCCACCGGGCCGCGGATTCCCCGCAGGGACCCCCGCTGGACCTCGCCCATGAGCAGCTTGACCGCCTTGGAATATCCCTCATACATCTGCTCCATTTCCGAAAGCAGCTTGATGCGGGAGTTCAGGTTGTTCTCGTCCATCTTCAGCCGGTGGAACCGCTCCTGCGCCTGATCCAGCTTGTGCTGGCGGGTCTGGCAGCGCATTTCATAGCCGCTGATGACATTCTTGGCCGCGTCCCGGTCCTCTTTCACCCGGTCCAGTTCGCCCCGCAGCTCGTCCGCGGCGGCCCGGGCCTGGCCCTCCTTCTCCTCCTGGGCGGCCAGCTCCTGGGTCAGTTTCTCCTCCCGGTCCAGCAGCTCCTGGGCGGCGGCGGTCAACGCGGACAGCAGCGCTTTGGCCTCGGCGGCGGAGGCGCTGCCCAGCCGCTCCTGCTCCTGGAGCTGGGACAGCTCCTGGCTCAGCGTCCCGGCGGAGCGCACGGTCTCCTCCAGCTTTTCCGTCAGCGCCCGGCTGCCGGCCTGGCACTGGTCCATCTGGGTCTGGATCTGCTCCAGCCGCCCCTGGCGCTCCCGGATCTGTCCGGCCACGGAGTCCGCCCGATCCACCTGCTGCTCCATTTCCTCCCGGATCCGGGCGGCGTTGGCCGCGTTGTTCCGGACGTCATTTTCCAGCAGGCTGATGCCGCTCTCACAGCTGTGGATCTGCTGGTCCAGCTGGGACTGCTCCTGGCGCAGGCCCTCAGCCTGCACGTCCTTGTCCCGCATCTGCCCGGCGTATTCCTCCACCGCCGCATACAGGGCATCCAGGGCGGTCCGGGTCTCCTCCCGCTGGCGGACGGCCGTCTCATAGTCATTCTTGAGCTTGATGCTGCCGGCGCGCAGCTTTTCCAGCTGCTCCATCCAGACAGAGATCTCCAACGACTTCAGCTCGTCCCGCAGCAGCAGGTACTTCTTCGTCTTTTCCGCCTGCAGGCGCAGGGGCTCCACCTGCAGCTCCAGCTCGTCAATCTTGTCGTTGATGCGCACCAGATTCTCCTGGGTGCGCTCCAGCTTGCGCTCCGCCTCCTCCTTGCGGTGGCGGAACCGGGAGATGCCCGCCGCCTCCTCAAAAATCTCCCGGCGGTCGGCGCTCTTGATGGACAGGATCTCGTCGATCCTGCCCTGGCCGATGATGGAGTAGCCCTCCCGGCCCAGGCCGGTGTCCATGAACAGCTCGTTCACGTCCTTCAGCCGGCAGGAACGGCGGTTGATATAGTATTCACTCTCCCCGGAGCGGTAGTACCGCCGGGTGACGGACACCTCGGTCTCCTCCATGGGGAAGATGTGCTCGCTGTTGTCGATGACCAGGGAGACCTCCGCAAAGCCCAGTCCCTTGCGCTTGGCCGTGCCGTCGAAGATCACGTCCTCCATCTTGCTGCCCCGGAGGGTGCGGGTGGACTGCTCCCCCATCACCCAGCGGATGGCGTCCGCGATATTGGATTTTCCCGATCCGTTGGGCCCCACAATGGCCGTGATGTCCGAGCCGAAGCTCAGCACGGTCTTGTCGGGGAAAGACTTGAAGCCCTGAATTTCCAATGCCTTCAGGTACAAACTACGCACCCCATTATCCACAGGTTTTAGATGATGTCATAGATAATTTATTGTATCATCTCACCCCCTTCAATGCAACTGTTTTTCCCACAAAGCCCGCTGTTCCGCCCGCCCTTCTTTACCGCATTTTCACAGCAGACCTTGCAAGCCAATTTCTCCTGGTAACAACACAGGGCCGTGTCGGATTACCGGCGCGGCCCTGTGCACACTCTCTCATATTGCTATTGTTTCTGCCAGGGATAGTCATAGCTCTCATCTGGAATCTCTTCCCGATTGATGCTAACACCATCGCCATCCTTACACACATCCAACCAACAATCATACTGATCGCTCTGGTCCGGGTAGTCCTCTCTGAGATGGAATCCTCTGGACTCTTTCCGCTCCAAGGAGGTGAGGAAAAACAGCTCGGCGCACAGCACCATGGCCTGGGCGTCCACGCATTTGCTCAACTCATGATAGTTTTCCGCCCGCATCTCCGGTAGCATGGCTTTGGCCTGGGCCACAATGTCCAGCGCCTCCCGCATTCGCTCTCCGCTCTTAACGAAAATGTAGTCGCAGGGGGCCATGGCATCCTGCACCCGGTGAATCACATCGTAGGGAGAAATCCCGCTCTCCCGATCCATGCAGGCATAGGTCTCTGTCCGCAGCTGGTCCAGCTCCTCTTCCGGCAGCTCATAGGGCGCAGATGTTTTCCGCTGAACGTCCGCCAGCAGCACTGCAGACTCCCCGCTCTTACTTCCCATGAACAGGGCGTTCATCAGTCCGGTGCCGTGGATTTTGGCCGGAGGTGCGGGAACAGCCCCTGCCCGGGCGCTGCCCGCACCGGCAGCATCCCCTGCAGCAAACAGGCCAGCTACGTCAGTCTGCATACTGTGTCCCACCCGAATGGCAGACATTTCGGAGATCACGCCGGGAAACACCTCATACCACTCGTGTTCCCGAGGATAGCCTGCAATGTCCTCTACCCTTGCCATCCGTTTGCGGGCCTTTGGGTGGAAGTGAAAAAGCTCACCGCTCTGCTCGTTAAATTGCTCCATATGGACTTCCACGGGACCGTTTCCGGCGATGGTCTCCTGATACCAGGCATTGGCCGCATAGGGATCCATGGAGGAGTGGAAGCCAGGACGCCATTTCTGGGAGATGTTCTCCCCTCTGACGAACAGCCAATCGTGACCTGTGTGGGCCCCGGAGTGCTGTCCGTAATAGCGCTGGCCATCCGGCCCGATGCGGCCGAAATCCCCCATCCCGCAGAATTCCACATTGCGCAGGCGGCAGCCGGCATCGAAGGCCAATTTCTGGGATACCCCAGTGGAACACCAACTGGGCGTGATATCAAAATTCTGGGAACCGCAGGCCAGGATCACCGTATCGGCGTAAAAAACCTGGAAGTCCCCGGTGAGAATGTGGAAGCCCACCGCACCCCGGATCCGGTTATCCTTTACCAGCAGCCGGGTGATCACCACCCGGTCGGCAAACCGAACACCGTATTCCTTTGCCTTACAGGCCATAGCCCGGCACATATCCGGGTCCACCCCGGCCGTCACCCACGGAAAGGGCCATACGCCCACCGCCATGCTTCCGTCAGGATTGCGCTCAATCTCAACTCCCCAGTTGGACAAGTGCTCCACAATGCGCCGGCTGTTATAGGCAAACTCCCGTAGCAGATACTGGTCGTTGAGCCCGAAGCCGATCTCCTTCAGGCAGTATCGGGCAAATTCCTCCGGGTCCTTGCCCTGACCCACAAAGCTCAGCAGTCCGGCAGTACGCGCGGCCTTACCCGCCCAGCCCTTGCTGGCGCAGGCCTTGTCCACCACCAGAACATCTACGTCCTGATTGCACTCCTTGGCAGTAAGCGCTGCGCTCAACCCGGTGCAGCCACCTCCAATGATTAGAATCTCTCCGCGCTTAACCGTTGTGTGCTCTCTTGACACGTTCCATTCCCCCTTTCGAAAGATAGTCCGGATAATACTTCAGCCCCCAATTCGGTATCACCGTGATGGCTCCCGCCGGGCAGGCGTCCTCACAGATGCAGCACAGCTGACAGTCCAGCGGGAACTGGGCGTAGGGCCTGTCTCTGCCCTCATCCCAGCCAATGACGTTGGTGGAGCACACGTCCAGACACTGCCGGCAGTGGGTGCAGCGCGCTGCATCCACTCTCAGTTCTCGGATCATAGTATTCTCTCCTTCCGTCGGCCCGACATTTGCAGGCCTGGTTTCTGAGTACACTATACCACCCCTTGACACATTAGAAAAATCAAATAAAATATTTGTTAGACATAGATTTTATCTATAGCAAATCAAGGGTGAATGTCCGTGAACTACAACAAGCTTTTTTATTTTTATCAGGTAGCCAAAAAGGGGAACCTCTCCCTTGCCGCCCAAAGTCTCTACATCAGTCAACCCTCTCTGAGCAAGGCAGTAAAGGATCTGGAACGAGACCTGGGTGTCCAACTGTTCCACCGCACCAACCGCACCCTCCAGCTGACAGCCGCTGGAGAAGAGTTGTTCCAGGCCTACTCCTGCTTTTTTGAGCAGGAAGCGGAGGTGATCCAACGGCTGCATACTCACTGCGCTCAGGACGTCTCCCAGGTCCGCTTTGGGTATATGGTCTTTGACCTGATCTACCTGATTCCCGATTTTTTGAAACGATTTCAGCAGGACAACCCCGGTATCCATGTCATCGCCCGACCCTATTTGGAACGAGTGGAGATCAACGACGCCCTTCTCTCCGGCAAACTGGACCTGGGTCTGAAACTGTTTACCACCGATGAGCTCATCCCTGCCCTCGGTTTCCAAGTTCTAGAGGAGCATCATTTGTCCATTGTCGTCTCCGATCGACACCCATTGGCCAGCCGGGAACGGGTGGATCTCCAAGAGTTGGCCGGTGAAGATTTTATCTTTCTCGGAAAGGACGCACAATCCAGTGAGGTTCGCTTTACACTGGACTGGTGCGGCCGGTGCGGATTTCAGCCCCGCATCGCAGCGCAATACGACCGGGTAGAGTCTGTACTCACTATGGTACAAAGCAACGCAGGCATTGCACTGCTCTCCGACTTTGCTCCTCTGCGTTACATGAAAGGCCTGGTGAATGTTTCTCTAAATAACGCGCCGGCGGTATACAGCGGTCTGTTCTGGCGAAAAGGCTCCTTGACCCCTATGGCAAAAACCTTTCTCCAGCAATTTCTCACAGCGGCCGGAAACGTCGCCTGCATACCCTCTGAGGAAACTTAGCGGCCCGGGGGATGCCTCCCCCGGGCCGCTGCGTTTCTGCCGATGCTTTTTTACCGGGCGGCCTCGAACTCGTCGTAGAACCGCTCGTGGATGACCTGCACCGCCCGGTCCGCGTCGCTGATGTGCACCAGCACGGACACCTTGATCTCGCTAGTGGAGATCATGTTGATGTTGATCCCCGCGTTGAACAGCGCCTCGAACATGGCGGCGGCCACGCCGGGGCTGTTGATCATGCCGGCGCCCACGATGGACACCTTGGCGATGTTGTCGGACACGTCGATGTGGTCGAACTGGATGCTGTCCCGGTTGTCCTCCAGCAGCTTCTGGGCCAGCTCCATGTCGGCCTTGGCCACGGTGAAGCTGATGTCCTTGGTGTCGCTGCGGCCGATGGACTGGAGAATGATGTCCACGTTCACATTGTTCTTGGCCAGCAGAGAGAAAATGCGGAAGGCGATGCCCGGGGTGTCCTCCAGGCCCACCAGGGCCAGACGGGCGATATTCTTATCCTTGGCGACGCCGCTGATGTGGGATTCTTCCATGGTCTTGACTACCTCCTTGACTTTCGTACCCGGCTTGCCGGAGAAGCTGGAGAGCACCTCCAGCTTGACGTTGTACCGCTTGGCCATCTCCACCGAGCGGTTGTGGAGCACCTGGGCCCCCAGGGTGGCCAGCTCCAGCATCTCGTCATAGGTGATCTCCTCCAGCTTGTGGGCGGAGGGCACCAGACGGGGGTCGGCGGTGTACACCCCGTCCACATCGGTGTAGATCTGGCACAGGTCGGCGTTGAGGGACGCGGCCAGGGCCACCGCCGAGGTGTCCGACCCGCCCCGGCCCAGGGTGGTGATGTCGTCGTATTTGTTGATGCCCTGGAAGCCGGTGACGATGAC
>CALWXH010000021.1 GCA_944385465.1 uncultured Oscillospiraceae bacterium
TGATTTTTTGCAAGAAAAGCCAATATGTGTGATTGGAAAATGGGGTTCACTTGTATCACAATTAGAGCCATTATCCAAAAAGAAAGACACGCTAAAAGCGTGTCTTTCTTTTTGGGCTTCGCGGGCCGAGGGCCCGCTCCATCCTCTGGTGATCCAAATGCTCGGCGGAAATGAATTCCGCCTCCGCCAAGGTTTTCGCCTACGGCGAAAACGCTTGTACGCCGCAAAAGCGGCGCCGGCCAGAAGGCCGGTCGGGCAGTCCTCTATATATTGGGGGAACTTCAAAATATCGATTTTAACCGTCCCCTCCAGAAGCGCGCCAGACGAACCCCTGCGGTTCGTCTGGCGCTTCTTTTTTCACTGCCCCTCTCCCCCGTCGGGCCATGAGGCCTTTCTGGTCCCGGAGTACAAACTGTCCGGCGTGGAGTTTGACGCCATCATCCAGCTGGCCCGGGCCCATCTGGCAGAATCCGAGGCGGGATAACCCATATTGACTTGTCTCCGATTCTGCACTAAAATAAAGGGGAACTTTCGCTCGATAAAGACTGGCTTGGCCCGCTGCCAGACCTCCTCCCAGGCACAAATTCAGACAGATTGGAGATGCTCACATGCACAAAATCGGATTCATCGGCGCCGGAAATATGGGCGGCGCCCTGATCATTGCGGCCTGCCGCTCCATCGGGGCCGATCAGGTACTCATCACGGACTACGACCTGGCCAAGGCGGAGGCGCTGGCCCAGGAGACTGGCTGCCATGTGGCCGCCTCCAACGACGGCGTGGTGCAGGACGCGGAATTTGTGGTTCTGGCGGTCAAGCCCAACGTGATCCCCTCTGTGGCCGCCGGCATCTCCCCCGCCCTCTCCCAATGTGTGCAGGCGGGGATGCGCCGCGTGGTGGTGACCATCGCCGCCGGCGTGCCCATCGCCACCATCCAGGGCTGCCTGGAGGCAGCTGTTCCTGTGGTACGCATCATGCCCAACACCCCGGTGGAAGTGGGCCAGGGCATGATTCTGCTCACCTGCTCCCAGCCGGCTGCCGGAGAGGATGTGGACGCCATTCTGGCGGAATTCCAGGGCCTGCTGTCCGCCGCCGGAGACTTCGAGCGCATCCCCGAGTCCGCCTTTGACTACACCACCAGCATCAGCGGCTGCACCCCGGCCTACGCCTATATGTTCATCGACGCCCTGGCCGACGGCGCCGTCCAGGTGGGCGTGCCCCGGGCCCAGGCCATCCGGCTGGCCGCCAAGACCGTGCTGGGCTCCGCCGCCATGGTGCTCTCCACCGGAAAGCACCCGGACCTGCTGAAGGACAATGTGTGCTCCCCCGGCGGCTCCACCATCGTGGGCGTCAATGAGCTGGAAAAGCACGGCTTCCGCTATGCCGTGGCCCAGTCCATCATCCGCTCCACCGAAAAGAATTTCTCCCTGGGCAAGTGATCCCTCCCCGCAAACACACAGGTTTCAAAAAAGCGTGGGGCCCGCCGCCGGCGGGCCCCACGCTTTGCATCGTTGTATCACACGTTATCCCAGGAATCTCCCGGTGGCGCTCTCCGGGCAGGCGGCGATCTCCTCCACCGTGCCGGCGGCCACCACCCGGCCGCCGTCCTCCCCGCCGCCGGGCCCCATGTCGATGAGGTAGTCGGCGGCGCGGATCACGTCCAGGTCGTGCTCGATGACCACCACCGTGGCCCCCTGGTCCAGCAAGGTCTGGAACACATCCAGCAGGGTGCGCACGTCCAGGGGGTGCAGGCCGATGGTGGGCTCGTCAAAGACGAACACCGTGTCCTCCTGGCCCCTCCCCATCTCGCTGGCCAGCTTCAGCCGCTGGGCCTCCCCGCCGGACAGCCCCGGGGTATCCTCCCCCAGGGTGAGGTAGCCCAGCCCCAGCTCGTCCAGCACTTTCAGCCGCTGGCTCACCAGCTTCCAGTCGGCGCAGGCGTCCAGTGCGGAGCGGATGTCCATGGCCATGAGCTCCGGCAGGGTGAAGGCCGCCCCGGAGCGGGTCACCGCCCGCACCCGGTCCACCTCCCGGCTGTACCGGCTGCCCCGGCAGTCCGGGCAGGGGATGTCCACATCGGGGAGGAACTGCACGTCCAGACTGATCTGGCCGGTGCCGTCGCAGGTGGGACAGCGCAGCTTCCCCGTGTTGTAGGAGAAGTCCCCCGCCCTGTACCCCAGGGCCCTGGCCTGGGGCTGGCGGGCGTAGATCTTCCGCAGCTCGTCGTGGACGTTGGCGTAGGTGGCCACGGTGGAGCGCACGTTGATGCCGATGGGGGTGGCGTCGATGAGCTTCACCCGGCGGATGCCCGGGGCGTCCACCGCCGCCACGTGGGCGGGCAGGGGCCGCCCGGCGGCCATGGCCTCCAGGGCGGGCACCAGGCTCTCCAGAATGAGGGTGGTCTTGCCCGAACCGGACACCCCGGTGACCACCGTGAGCCGCCCTTTGGGGAGGTCCACCTCCAGGGGGCGCACCGTGTGGATGGCGTTGGTGGACAGGTGGATGCTCCCCAGGTCGAACAGCTCCCCCCAGGGGCACCGCTGTCGGCCTGGGGCGGGGGCGTCCGGGCGCAGGAAGGGGCCGATGCGGGAGGCGGGGTCAGCGGCCAGTTTCTCCACCGGCCCCTGGGCGATGACCTGGCCCCCCGCCGCTCCGGCGCCGGGGCCCAGCTCCACCACCCAGTCGGCGTGGGAGAGCACCTGGGCATCGTGGTCCACCAGCAGCACCGAGTTGCCGTCGGCCACCAGGTCGTCCATCACCGCCGTCAGCCCCGCCAGGTTGGCCGGGTGCAGGCCGATGGAGGGCTCGTCCAGCACATAGAGCACCCCGGTGGTGCGGTTGCGCACCGCCCGGGCCAGCTGCATCCGCTGCCGCTCCCCGGTGGACAGGGTGGACGCCGCCCGGTCCAGGGTGAGGTAGCCCAGCCCCAGCTCCATCAGCCGCCGGGCCCCGGTCTGGAAGGCCTCACAGATGCTCCTGGCCATGGGCCGCATGTCCGGCGGCAGGGCCTCCGGCACCCCGTCCACCCAGGCGGCCAGATCCTTCAGGGTCATGGCACAGGCCTCGTCCAGTCCGATGCCCCGGAGTTTGGGCGCCCGGGCGGTCTCGCTGAGCCGGGTGCCGCCGCAGTGGGGGCACACCGCCTCCTTCAGGAATTTCTCCACCCGCTTCATGCCCTTCTCGTCCTTCACCTTGGACAGGGCGTTCTCCACCGTATAGACGGCGGAAAAATAGGTGAAGTCCAGCTCCGCCACGTCGTTGGAGTTCTTGGCGTGGTAGAGGATGTGCTTCTTCACCGGCGGGCCGTCGTAGACGATGTGTTTCTCCTCGTCGGTGAGCTCCCGGAAGGGCACATCGGTGCGCACCCCCATGGCCCGGCAGATGTCGGTCATCAGCGACCACATCAGGCTCTTCCACGGGGCCACTGCCCCCTCATCGATGGACAGGGAGTCGTCGGGCACCAGGGTGGAGCGGTCCACGGTGCGCACCACCCCCGTGCCCGAGCAGGCGCGGCAGGCCCCCTGGCTGTTGAAGGCCAGTTCCTCGGCGCTGGGGGCGTGGAACTGTTCCCCGCACACCGGGCACACCAGCTCCTGCCCCGCCGCCACCGCCAGGGAGGGCTCCACATAGTGCCCGTTGGGGCAGCGGTGGCTGGCCAGCCGGGAGAACATCAGGCGCAGGGAGTTCAAAAGCTCCGTCCCCGTGCCGAAGGTGCTGCGGATGCCCGGCACGCCGGGCCGCTGGTGGAGGGCCAGGGCGGCGGGGACATAGCGCACCTCGTCCACGTCCGCCCGGGAGGCCTGGGTCATCCGCCTTCTGGTGTAGGTGGACAGGGACTCCAGATACCGCCTGGACCCCTCGGCGTACAGCACCCCCAGGGCCAGGGAGGACTTCCCCGACCCGGACACCCCGGCGATGCCCACGATCCGGTTGAGGGGGATGTCCACATCGACGTGTTTCAGATTGTGTACCTTGGCGCCCCGGACCTGGATGGCCCCGGGCGCCAGTTGACGTTCATCCATGGTGTTCCTCCCAATCCCGGCCGGATCTCACGGGGCTCATCCTCAGAAAATACACCCGTCGTAGTGCTTGAGCATGTTCTGGTCCGGCCGCTCCAGCAGGCTGGTGCACACAAAATCCTTTCCCGGCTCCACAAAGGGGAAGGTGTCCCGGGTGGCCCAGGCGGGCACCGTCCAGGCGGGCGGGTTCTTCACAAAGGCGTTGGTCCAGGCGGAATTGTTCCGGAACCACAGCTCGCACACCCGGTCCCAGCGGTGGAAGAAGATGTTGTCCTCCCCCACGTCCACAAACTCCGGCGTGCCCGTCCCCTCCGGCAGCGGAATGGGCGGATACTGCTTGTCATAGGCCTTGTGGGAGAAGAACCGCAGCAGGCCGGGCAGCTTGCAGGCCTCAGGGGCGAAGGTGTTCAGGAACCAGTCCTCCCCCTCTTCCCGGCTCACCCCCTTGGGATAGGACATCATGTACACAAACCGGATAAAGGCGCCGTCGGCGTGGTTCATGGTCTGGCCGAAAAAGTCCTCCGTGGGCTCGGCGGGAACGTTGGCGATGGCCACCGTCATGGCGTTGTCCACCGGCTCCGGCGTCATGCCCAGCAGCCCCCGGAGGCTGCGCCGGCCCTCCACCGACAGACCAAGATTTTCGTGAACGCGATAGTTGAAGAACGCCAGCTCCTTCATCCCCTCCGCCGGAGGCATCGCCCGGAACATCACATAGCGGGTCAGCCAGGGCTCCTGGGCCATCACCTGGGGGCAGTGGCACTGGACAAACCAGCGCTCCATGGCCGGAATATTGTCAAGGTCGTTGATGTGGTGGAAAATCAGGGTTTTGTTCATCACTGCCATGGTTCTTCCTCCTTCAGCAATTCTCGATCAGCTCAATGAGCACGCCACTGCAGTCCCGGATGAACATCACCTTGTTGCCGTTCATCTCCACCTCGTGGGCGATGTCCACCCCGTTCTCCACCAGCCGCGCTCTCATCTCCGCCATGCGCTCCACCTCAAAGGCCACATGCTTGGTGCCGATGGTCTGCAGATCGCGGTTGGGCGTCAGCCGGTCCTCCGGCAGGGGCTTGGGCTGCTCATACTCAAACAGCTCCAGCTGGAAGTCCCCGTTCTGTACAAAGCAGATCCGGGCCCCCAGCGGCGGAATGAAGCCATCGTCCTCCACCAGGGTAAAGCCCAGGTTTTTCTCATACCAGTTCAGGGCCTCCTCCATGTTTCTCACGCTGATTCCCACATGCAGGGGCTTTTTCACCACGTTCATCCGTATAACCTCCCTTGTGTGTTCCCCGTTCCCGGGGCAGAAAGCCGGTGTGTTTCCTCCCCTTTATCATAAAACTTTCCCCGGGAAATGGCAACTTCATTTTGCGTCCCGCCGGCGGCGTTTTGTTGCAAAGTGCCCCACCGGATGGTAGAATACAGGGGAAAAACGGCCCGACATACCAACGAGGAGGCACCAGTATGAAACGATATGACCATCAGCCCGTCCAGATATCCGTCACCCCGGTGGAGGGACCCTATCTGGACACCGCGTACTACCTGGACCGGGAGCCGGTGGAGATCACCGTGGGCATGGGGGAGCACTGGACTGCCCTGGCCTGCAAGGAGGTGTACGGCCGGGGGGTGAAAACCGCCCTGGAGCGGCATGGGGACAGCTGCGTCTTTGACCTCTCCCCCGCCGCCCTGCTGGGCCAGGCCGGCCTCTTCGCCGCCCTGGAGGGCATCTACGGCGGGGCCTACCGCCAGCGTTTCGCCCTGAGCGGCGACTGCCGGCCCCAGCTCACCTGCTACGCCACCGGCCAGGGTTGGAGCGACGGAGCGCTGGAGCGGGCGGTCACGCTGGCAGAGCACATCCTGCGGGTGCGCAATCTGGTCAACCGCCCGGCCAATCTGCTCACCCCCGCCCTGTTTGCCGCCGCCCTGGAGAAGATGGCCGCCGGCCTGCCCGTCCAGGCCCAGGTATACCGCCGGCAGGAGCTGGAGGAGCTGGGGCTGCACGCCCTGCTGGCAGTGGGCACCGGCAGCGGCAACGACCCCTGCCTGGCGGTGCTGCGCTATACCGGCGCCCCGGGCAGCGGGGAGCGGCTGGGCCTGGTGGGCAAGGGGGTCACCTGCGACACCGGGGGCTATTGCCTGAAGGGCGCCAAGTCCATGGCCGGGATGAAGGGCGACATGGCCGGCGGGGCCGCGGCGGCCGCCGCGGTGTGCGCCCTGGCCGCCAACAAGGTGCGGGCCAACGTCACCGCCGTGGTGCCCTGCTGCGAAAACCGCATCTCCAACCTGGCCATGCTCCCCGGGGACGTGATCTCCTCCCTCTCCGGCCGGACCATCGAGGTGATGAACACCGACGCCGAGGGCCGCCTCATCCTGTGCGACGCCCTCACCTGGGCCATCCGGCAGGAGAAGGCCACCCGGCTGGTGGACATCGCCACCCTCACCGGCGCCATCTACGCCATGCTGGGCCACGTGGCCGCCGGGGTGATGGCCAGCGACGACGGCTGGTACCGCGCCCTGGAGGAGGCCGCCGCCCTGTCCGGGGAGCGGTACTGGCGGATGCCCGCCTTCCCGGAATATGAGAAGCTCATTGAGAGCGAGCTGGCCGACGTGCGCAACAACTCCAAGGACGGCTGCGGCGCCATCACCGCCGGGCTGTTCCTGAAGGGGTTCACCGAGGGCCTGCCCTGGCTGCACCTGGACATCGCCGGCACCGCCGACGGCGCCACCCCTGTGTGGCAGCATCAGGTGTCCGGCGCCACCGGGGCCGCCGTGAGCACCCTGTACCATCTGGCCGCCGGCATGGAGGAAGGGTAAGTGAAGGACTATATCTTAGAGGCCTGCGTGGACTCGGTGGAGTCCGCCCTGGCCGCCGCCCGAGGGGGCGCCACCCGGCTGGAGCTGTGCGCCAACCTGATCATCGGCGGCACCACCCCCACCCCCGCCCTGCTGGAGGGGGTGCGGCAGGCGGTGGATCTCCCCGTCCGGGCGCTCATCCGCCCCCGGTTCGGAGACTTTCTGTACACCCAGCGGGAATATGAGATCATGCGCCGGGACATCGCTCTGCTGGCCGGGCGGGGGGCGGACGCCTTCGTCTTTGGCGCGTTGCGGCCTGACGGCTCCCTCCACCGGGAGCAGATGGCCGGTCTGATGGAGGCCGCCGGGGGGCGGCCCGTCACCCTCCACCGGGCCTTCGACGTGTGCCGGGACCCCGTGGCCACCCTGGATCAGGCCATGGAGCTGGGGGTGGGCACCATCCTCACCTCGGGCCAGGCGGAAAACGCCTGGGCGGGCCGCGAGCTGATCGGCCAGCTTTTAGAGCGGGCCGGGGGACGGGCGGACATCCTCATCGGCGGCGGGGTGAACGCCGGCGTCATCCGGGACTTCCGCCGGGCATTTCCCCTGGCCCGGGCCTTCCACCTGTCGGGAAAGCAGGTGCTGGACAGCGGCATGACCTGGCGCAACGAGCGGGTGAACATGGGCCTGCCCGGCATCAGCGAGTTCCAGGTGTGGCGCACCGACGAGGGGACCATCCGCGCCGCCGCCCAGGCGCTGGAGGAGACGCCATGACCCTGGAAGAACAGATGCAGGCCCGCATCCGGGCCGCCAGAGACCGGTTCCCCTCCCTCTGGGCCGCCCTGGAACAGACACTGACCGGCCAGGAGGAGGGCACCCGCCGGTGCCTGCTGGCCCTGTGGGCCGGGCTGGACGGCCGGGATCTGCTCTGCCTGCCGCCGGAGCTGCTGCTGCGCTATGCCCGGGCCTCCCGCCAGGCCCGGGAACTGCTCCCCTGGAGCCGACAGGTGCCGGAGGAGCTGTTTGTCCGCTATGTGCTGCCCCCCAGGGTGAACAACGAGTTTCCCGACGGCAGCCGGCCCGTTCTCTTTCAGCAGCTGGCAGAACGTGTAAAGGAACTTCCCATGACAGAGGCCGCCCTGGAGGTGAACGTGTGGTGCTGTGAGCAGGCCGCCTACACCCCCACGGACGACCGCACCATCGCCCCTCTGGGGATGCTCCGCCGGGGCAGGGGCCGGTGCGGGGAGGAGTCCACCCTGCTGGTGAGCGCCCTGCGCGCGGTGGGCATCCCCGCCCGGCAGTGCTACGCCCCCTGGTGGGCCCACTGTGACGACAACCACGCCTGGGTGGAGTTCTGGGCGGATGGCACATGGCACTACACCGGCGCCTGCGAGCCGGAGCCCCGGCCGGACACCGGCTGGTTCACCTCCGCCGCCTCCCGGGCCATGCTGGTGCGCTCCTTCGCCCCGGATCTGGAAAAGGGCGGATACGAGCTGGTGAACACCACCGGCCGGTATGCCCCCACCGCGCCGCTCACCGCCCGGGCGCAGCGGGACAGCGCGCCCTGTCCCGGCGTCCCGGTGCGCATTCAGCTGGTCAACTACGCCCAGCTGAGCACCCTGTGGGAGGGGCTGACCGGCCGGGACGGCCAGATCTCCCTGGAGGTGGGACGGGGCTGTCTCATCCTCTCCGCCTTCTGGGACGGGCGGCTGGTGGAGCGGCGGGTGGACGCCAGGGCCTCCCAGAGCGTCGTGCTGCGGTGGGAAGAGGGGGTTGACCCCCTTGTCCGGGAGGACGCCGTCCGCTGGGAGCTCACCCCGCCGGCGGAGCAGCTGCCCCCCATCCCCCCGGAGGACCCGGCCCACGCCCGCCGGCTGAAACAGTGCGCCGCCCTGCGCCGGGAAAAGCAGGGGCGCATTTCCCGGGAAACCTCTCCCCTGCTGCGGCGGGCCGGGGAAAACGCCGGGGAGATTGCAGCATTTCTGGCCCTGCCGGACTTTGACGCGGCGGACAAGGAGCTGCTGCTGGCCACCCTGACGGAAAAGGATTTTGGGGACGTCACCTGCGCCGCCCTGGCGGACGCCCTGTCCGCCGCCCTGCCCTGGAAGGACAGGGTCCCCCTCCCCCTGTGGCGGGATGAGATCCTGGCCCCCCGGGTGGAGTGGGAGCCCCTGCTCCCCATCCGCCAGAGCCTGCGGGCCCTGCTGGCCGGGGCGGGGCTGGAGAGCGGCCGGGCGGTGCTGGACTGGATGGACGCCCACCTGCGCCCCCTGGAGGAGCACGGCCGCACCGACCGCCGGGGGAACGCGGCCCAGTATGTCCGCCACGGGTTCTGCCCCGCCTCGGAGTGGGATCTGACGGCGGTGGAACTCTGCCGGGCCCTGGGCATCCCCGCCCGGCTGGACCCGGTCACCGGGGCCTTTTCCCCGGAGGGGCCGGCGGACACCGTCACCCTCACCCTGCGCCCCGGGGAGGCGGGGCTGCGCTACCGGGAGCACTTCACCCTGGCCCGGTGGACTGGGGAGACATACCGCACCCTGGAGCTGGGAGCCCTCACCCTGGAGGGGAACACCCCCCTGGCCCTGGCCCCCGGCCCCTACCGCCTGCTCACCGCCCGGCGGCAGATCGACGGCACCGTCAGCGCCCGGGCGGCGTGCTTCTCCCTCCGGGAGGACCGCACCCTCGCGGTGGAGCTGGAGCCGGATCAGACCGGGGCGCTGCTGCGCCGTGTGCCCCTTCCCGTTGTAAATGCAGTTTCCTTGACAGATAGCGCCGTTCAGCCTCTCCCCCGCTCCACCCAGCATGGCGGCCTGCTGCTCTTCCTCCAGCCGGGGGCGGAGCCCACCGAGCACCTGCTCCGGGAGCTGCTGGAGCTGGGAGAGGAGATCCGCCGGGGGGGCTGGCCGGTGTGGCTGCTCCTATCCCGGCGGGAGGAGGGGGAAAACGACACCCTGGGACAGGTGCTCTCCGCCCTGCCCGGCAGCCAATGCCTGCTGTCTCCCCGGGAGGACCGGCTGGCCGTCCAGCGCTCCATGGGCCTGGGGGACGCCCGTCTGCCCCTGGCGGTGGCGGTGGACCGGGCCGGCCGGGGGCTGTACGCCTGCGCCAACTACCAGGTCGGCCTGGGACAGCGCCTTGTGCGGGCGCTGGCGCTGGGGGATTCCGTCTGACCCCCCTCTGCCGCCCCGGCCCAAACCCATGAAAATGGCCCGGGGCCAGACCGGAAGTTCCGGTCTGGCCCCGGGCTCTCTTGTGCAATGCGCCGGGCCGCGGCTGTCACAGCGCGGTGCCTCGCCTGGGCACCTTCAGGGCGCTCACATCCACCCCCTCCAGGGCCAGGAGGCTTCTCTTTCTCTCTATGCCGCCGGCATAGCCCGTCAGGCTGCCGTCCGTCCCCACCACCCGGTGGCAGGGGACGAGGATGGAGAGCCGATTGTGCCCCACGGCGCCCCCCACCGCCTGGGCGGACATCCGGGCCAGCCCCCGCCAGGCCGCCATTGTCCGGGCAATGGCCCCGTAGGTCATGGTCTGCCCGTAGGGGATGGCCCGCAGGATCTCCCACACCTCCCGCTGGAACCGCGTCCCCGCCAGGTGGAGCGGAACGTCGTCCTCCGGCTCTCTGCCGGAGAAATAGCGGTCCAGCCAGCGCCTGGCCCGGGCAAACACCGCCGTCTCCCGCTCCCGCCAGCTCTCATCCAGGCCGGGGGCAAAGTACTTCTGCCCTTCAAACCACACCCCGGTGAGGCCGGCGTCATCCGCCGCCAGCAGGAGTTTTCCCAGGGGGGAGTCATAATGGCTGATGTATGGCATGTCAACCGCCCGCCTTTCCATTCTCTGTTTCTGACTCCATCGTACCGCAAGGGGCGGGGGCTGTCAAGAGCGGCCCGGTCACCCCGGGCTGTTCCATTTCAGCAGCAGGGCGGAGTTGAGGATGACCAGCACCGACCCGGCGTTGTGAACCAGCGCCCCCACCACCGGGTTGAGCACCCCGGTCATGGCCAGGACGATGGCGATGAAATTCAGTGCCATGGAGAAGGTCAGGTTGATCTTGATGGTGGTCATCATCCGCCGGGACAGGGCGATGAGATGAGGCAGCTCCCGCACCTCGTCGTCCACCAGGGCGATGTCGGCGGCATCCACGGCGATGTCGCTGCCCACGCCCCCCATGGCGATGCCCACCAGGGCCCTTTTCAGGGCGGGGGCGTCGTTGATGCCGTCCCCCATCATGCACACGGGGCTGCCCTCCCGCTGATAGGCGTCGATGGCGTCCAACTTGTCCTCCGGCAGGCAGCTGGCCCGCACCTGGGTGATGCGCAGCTGGCCGGCGATGGCCCGGGCGGCGTTTTCATGGTCGCCGGTGAGCAGCACCGGCTCCACCCCCAGGCCGCCCAGGGCGGCGATCATGTCCGCGCTCTCCTCCCGCAGGGTGTCGGAGAGGACGAGATACCCGGCAAACACCCCGTCCACCGCCAGATAGGTGACGGTGCAACCCCGCTCCAGCCACGCCCGGACCGCCGGCGGCTGGACAAAGGGGACGCCCCCCTCCTCCAGCAGCTGGGGGCTGCCGGCCAGCACCAGCTTTCCCTCCACCCGGGCGCTCACCCCCCGGCCGGGAATCATGTGGAAGTCCTCGGCCGGGGCAAGTTCAGCCCCCAGCTCCTGTTTGCAGCCGCCCACGATGGCCTTGCCCAACGGGTGCTCGGACAGCTGCTCGGCGCAGGCGGCCAGCCGGTAGAGCTCCTCCCGGGTGTAAGCGTCCGTCAGGCTGGCAGCCTCCACCACCTCCGGCGTGCCGTGGGTCAGGGTGCCCGTCTTGTCAAAGGCCACCACCTTCACCTGGGCCAGCCGCTCCAGGGCGTCCCCCTCCCGCACCAGAAAGCCGTGGCGGGTGGCGTTGCCGATGGCGGCCATGATGGCGGTGGGGGTGGCCAGCACCAGGGCACAGGGGCAGAACACCACCAGAATGGTCACCGCCCGGATGATTTCCCCGGTGATGAGCCAGGTGAGGGCGGCGGCGGTCAGGGCGATGACCACGATCCAGGTGGCCCACCGGTCCGCCAGCCCCACAATTTTCGCCTTGCCCGCGTCGGCGGACTGCACCAGCCGGATCAGGCGCTGGATGGAGCTGTCCTCCCCCACCTTTTCCGCCCGCATCTCGAAGGCCCCGAACTGGTTCACCGTGCCGCTGGACACCTGGTCCCCCGGCCCCTTGTCCACGGGCAGAGACTCCCCGGTCATCACCGCCTGGTTGATGGAGGTCTGCCCCGTGAGGATGGCCCCGTCCACCGGCACCGTCTCGCCGGGCAGCACCCGCAGCACATCGCCCACCTGCACCTGCTGGGCGGAGATGATCTCCTCCCCCGCCCCGGTGAGGCGGCGGGCGGTGCGGGGGGTGAGGCGCACCAGCTTCTCAATGCCCGCCCGGGCCCGGGCCACCGTCAGATCCTCCAGCAGGGCCCCCAGCTGCATGATGAAGGCCACCTCCCCGGCGGCGAAGTCCTCGCCGATGGCCACCGAGGCGACGAGGGCCAGGGACACCAGCACGTCCGCCTTGATGTCAAAGGCGGTCACCAGGCCGATGAAGGCCTCCAAAAGGATGGGCACACCGCACAGGACAATGGCGATCCAGGCCATATCAAAGGAAAAGGGCCGAAGCCCCGCCAGACTGCACGCCACGCCGGCGCCGCCCAGGACCAGCAGGACCACGTCCTTCTTCACGCCGCCCAGCTCCAGCAGCCGCTCCAATCTCTCCGCGAACCCACGCATAAGCGCCCTCCTTGCTCCCGCTCCCGGTTTCAGGTTGTGTCCCCGGGTTCAAACATTTTCCCGGTGTCCCCGCCCCTGCGGGGAGGGAACACAAAACGATCGCTATATACCCATAGGGGTATAAGTATCATATACCCGTGGGAGGCCCCTGTCAAGGAAAAGATGGCTTGCCTTTTGGGAGGGTGTCCCGTATAGGTGGGAGGAGCACAAAACAGAGTGGGAGAGCGAAAACAGATAAGAGTTATGAGATAGGAGTTCAATTAGGAATTAGGAATTAGGAATGAAGAATGAAGAATTGATGTGCCGCCTACGGCGGCCAATTGAAATTGTCCGGCTGCGCCGGACACCAAAATTCCTAACTCCTAATTCCTAACTCCTCACTGAAAAAGAGGCGCCGCCGGCGCCTCTTTTTCTTATCCCATATTGGAGAACCGCTCCACCGCCTTGGTGAAGCTCTCGATGGTCTTGTCCGCGTCCCCGTGCTGGATGCCGTCCCGGACGCAGTGCTGGATATGGCCCTCCAGCACCACCTGGCCGCACCGGTGGAGGGCGGACTTGGCGGCGTTGATCTGGCTGAGCACGTCCTCGCAGGGGACATCCTCGTCGATCATCCGGTCAATGGCCTGGACCTGGCCGATGATCTTTTTCAGGCGGCGGTGGAGATTGTCCGCGTCCATACACTGTCTCATGACGATCCCTCCATACGATTTCGGGTTTTGGTAACAGTATAAGCCGCCGTCCCGGCTGTGTCAACACAGGATCCCGCGCACCGCGGCGGGCGCCGGAAGCCCCGGCGCCCGCCCCGTCATACCGTTCCCATCCGCCCGGCGGTCAGTCCAGCACCAGGGCGTTGACCTGTTCCACGATGTCCAGCACGCTGTCCCGGTCGGCCAGCAGGCGGGTCTCCCCGTTGAACTCCACCAGGCAGTTGGCGCTGTCATACTGATAGAAGGTGAGGGTGAGGGTCTGATAGGTGTCGGTGTTCCGGTGGAAGGTGAAGCTGATCTCCGCCCCCCGCTCCGGGGTGAGGCCCTCCTCGCTGCCGGTGGACTCCAGGCCGGTGAGGGCGGTGAATACGCTCTGGAAGTCCACCTCTTCCCCGTCCAGGGTCCAGACGGTCTCCTGGGTGGTGTTGCCCTCCTCATCGGTGGTCTCCTCCACCAGCTTCTCCACGTGATAACGCTCCCCGTCCAGGGTGACATCCACCGACTCCACCGTATCCCGGTCCAGGATCAGGATGTCGTCGGGCAGCAGGGCGCCGGCCTGCAGATAGAGCATGGCGTCGGCCACCCCGGCGTCGATGTGATAGACCAGATTGGAGCCGGCGATGCGGGCATAGCAGTACTCCCCGTCGTAGTCTCCGATCTCCAGCACAAAGGTATGGGGGGTCTCCAGGGTGTTGTAGATCACGTTGCCGTCGTCATCGGTGAGGCCGCTGTCCTCCTGGGTGACCTCCACATAGTCCACAGTGACCACAGCCGCCGGCTCATCCAGGCCGTAGTCCGCCAGGGCACTTCCCTGCGCCTGGTAGTCCACGCACTCAGACCAGTACAGCAGGGTGATGTTCTCCACAAAGGCGTCGGTGAGCTCGGTGTCCAGGATGACGGTGTCCTCCCCGTCCTTCCGGAACCACACATAGTGGCCGGACCAGGCCAGGCCGCTGTCCTCCAGGTACTCCAGCTCCAGCGTCCGGCTGGCTGTCTCCACCGTGAAGGCGGACAGGTGGGTCATGGCGGGGATCTCCTCCTCCGCCACCAGGTCGTACAGGTCATGGGCAAAGGTGTCCAGCAGGGCGGAGTCCACCAGGTACACGCTGCCGTCCTCCAGGGAGAGGTACCGCTGGCCGCCCATGGCCGTCTCATCCCCGATGGCCAGCACATACTCCGTCTCCCCCAGGGCCACGGCCACGGAGGCCTGGGGCTCTTCCAGCCCATACTGGCCGAGGTCCTCCGCACCCTCAATGGCGCGGTAGGCGGTGAGCTGACTCAAAGCGTCCGCCATAGACTCCAGCAGGGCCGGGTCCAGGGGGAAGGCGCTGTCGGCGGGATAGCTCCAGCCGTCCTCCGGGTCGTAGGTAAAGCTCTGGGTCTGGCCGCCGTAGCTCCAGCTCAGCTGGGTGATGTCCTCCGCCTCCAGCTCCAGCAGGGGAAAGGAGGTGTCCTCCTCCGCGGTCTCCTCCGGCGAGAGCAGGACGGCGGCAGCGGCGGCGGCGCACACCGCCGCCAGGGCCAGCAACAGCAGGCCCAGCCTGTTTTTTCGTGTCATCTGCGTTTCCTCCTGATCCAGATGGTGATACCGGCGCCCAGGCAGGCCAGGGGGACCAGGGCCACCACCACGATGGTGAGGGTGGAGGCGGTGGCGCTGTTGATGGTGAGGTAGTCGTAGCTCAGGCTTTTGGCGTGGATGGAGATGCTCTCCTCCTGGTCCACCATCCAGCTCAGGGCGTTGAGAAAGAAGTCCTGGTTGCCCCCGGAGATCATTTCGTTGGTGACATCGTCCACCAGATAGGAGGAGGACACCCACACCACTTTGCTCTCCGTCTCGTCGCTCACCTGGTCGGTGATGGCCACCGCCAGGGCGAAGGGGCCATCCAGATCCCCCTCCTCCCGGTCGTAGGTGGTCAGGTCATACCCGGCCGCCTTGGAGTAGGCGGAGTCGGAGGTGGTGAGCAGCTGGGTCACGCTCACTCCATCGGGCAGCTTGTCGGCCACGGTCAGCCCCTGGGCGGTGGAGAGCATGACGTAATAACCGCCGGAGGAGAGGGGAGAGGTGATGTCGTGGGAGCCCAGATCCGGCAGCAGGTAGTAGGGATAGCCGTAGATGGAGTAACTCTGGTCCCCCTCCATGACGATGCCGTCGGCGGCGGACACCCCGTAGGACTCCTCCATCAGCCCCTCCAGGTTAGGCAATGTCCCCCCGTCCGTCAGGGGCGAGGTGAGGAGCATCAGGCTGCCGCCCCGGTCCAGATAGTCCTCCAGCACGGCGATCTCCTCCTGGGACAGGTCGCTCTGGGGGTTGTAGATCAGCAGGCCGTCGGCGTCCTCCGGCACCTGCTCCACCGTGAGCAGGGACAGCTCTTCCGTCTCAAAGTTCTGCTGCTCCACCGCCTCGGAGAAGGTGGAGGACAGGGTGGACTCCCCGTGGCCGGTGAGGACGTACAGCTTCGGCAGGTCCTCCCGTGAGACATAGTCCACGGCGGAGGTGAGGGCGCTCTCCCCGGAGAAGGTGGTCTCGTAGGTGGTGTAGTCGTAACCGTAGATGTCATAGTAGGAGACATACCGGTTCTTCTCCCCGCGCTCCACCACGAAGCTGTTGTTGTACACCGACGACAGCTCGTACTGGGTGAGGAAGGAGGGGTTGACGTCCGGGTCCACCCGCTCCACCCGGACGTGGTCGCTGTGGCCGGCATACTGATCCAGCAGCAGCTCCACCCGGCTGTCCTCCTGTCCGGCCTGGACAATCCAGTGGATGGTCACGTCCTGCTCCAGCCCGGCCAGCAGGTTCTCCGTCTCCTGGGACAGGGAGTAGAGCTGGCTGGAGGTGGTGTCCACCTGGGTCAGGCGGTCGGGCAGCGCCCCGGCCAGCACGTTGACGGCCACCGCCATGGCGATGACGATGAGGGCGGCGGCCACGCTGTAGCCGCCGGCCCGGAAGGCCCGTGTGCGCAGGGCATGGCCCCGCTGCCGGGGCTGCTTGTCTCCGGTCTGGGACCCCTTCCGGTCCCCGTTCCATCTGGGCAGTTTCATTCACTCCACCTCCGCTTCTCCATGGACTGTACGCTGAGGAACAGGAAGACCCCGATCACCGTGAGGTAGTACACCACGGCGGTGAGGTCGAACACCCCGTTGACAAAGGTGTCAAAGCGCTCAAAGAGGGACAGCCTGCTCAGCACCTCCGGGAACACACCGGCCAGCTCGTCCCCCCGCAGCAGGTAAAAGGCGGCCAGGGCCCCCTCCAGCACGATGCCCGTCATCAGGGCAAAGGTGGAGTTGCGGGTCATGCGCCACAGCACCAGCACCAGCAACAGGATGACCACGGCGACGGCCATGCAGGAGGCGAAGGCAGACGAGGACACATAGTCGGCCAGTGTGTTGAGAAAGTAGTTGACCAGCATCACCACAAAGCACAGCCCCGCCGCCACCGCCTGGCTCTCGGTGACGGAAGAGACAAACACCCCGATGGCGGTGAGGGCGGCCCCCAGCAGGAAGAATCCGCAGATGGCCCCGTAGGCCGCCGGGAAGTAGACGCTGCCGAAGGCGGAGAGCAGCAGGGGATACAGGCAGATCACCGCCGTGGGCAGCAGGAACATGCACAGCAGGGCGGCGTATTTGCCCAGCACCACCTGGGTCATGGACAGGGGCAGGGAGTAGAGCAGCTGGTCGGTCTTCTGCCGGCGCTCCTCCGCCAGCACCCGCATGGTGAGGATGGGTACGATGATGAGGAAGATGAAGGACATCTGCCCGATCACATATTCAAAGTTGGCCACCTGGTAATTCAGGTTGTACACCATGGTAAAAATACCGGCGAACAGCAGCAGGAAGGCCGCGAAGACATAGCCGGTGAGACTGGTGAAGCAGGAGCTGAGCTCGTGCCGCAAAATGGCTTTCATGCTTCCGCCTCCTCTCCCCCGTCGTCCTCAGGCGCCGGCGCCTCCGGCTCTTCCCCGCCGGTGAGCTCCAGGAAGATGTCCTCCAGGCTGGCCCTGGCCATGTTCAGCCGCAGCAGGGGCAATCCCGCCCGGCTGAAGGCGAAAAAGACGCCCCGGCAGATGTCGTCCCCGTCCTGGGGCGCGCCGGTGAGCCGGGCTTCGCACCGTCCCTCCCCTTTTCCGACGATCTCCAGCTGTGTGATGGCGGAAATGGGGGCGAGTAGCTGCCGGACCTGTTCCTCGCAGGCCTCGGCGGTGATCTCCACGCTGGCGGAGCCGGCAAACAGCCGCTCCAGGTTGTCCGGGGTATCGCAGGCCACCAGCTTCCCCCGGGAGATGATGAGCACCGTCTGGCACACCGCCTGCACCTCGGAGAGAATGTGGCTGGACAGGATGACCGTACGGGTGCGCCCCAGCTCCTGAATCAGCTCCCGGATCTCGATGATCTGCTTGGGGTCCAGGCCCACGGTGGGCTCGTCCAGAATCACCACTTCCGGATCGCCCAGAATGGCCTGGGCGATGCCCACCCGCTGACGGTAGCCTTTGGACAGGTTTTTCAGCAGCCGGTCGCCCACATGGGCGATCTGGGTCTCCTCCATGACCTGCTCCACCCGGTCGGGCAGATCCCGCTCCCGGATCTCCTTGGCCCGGCCCACAAAGTGGAGATACTCCCAGGCCGTCCGGTCCAGGTAGAGAGGCGGCTGCTCCGGCAGATAGCCCAGCAGTCGCTTGGCCTGCCGCGGCTGTTCAAAGATGTCGTAGCCGCCGATCTTCACCTGGCCGGAGGTGGCGGCCAGGCAGCCGGTCATGATGTTCATGGTGGTGGACTTCCCCGCCCCGTTGGGGCCCAGGAAGCCGTAAATCTGCCCTTTCTCAATGGAAAAGGACAGGTCGGATACGGCGGTGTGGCTGCCGTATCGTTTTGTGAGATGGCTGACTTGAATCACATCCAGCTCCTCCTTCCACAGGGTACGGGGCCCCCGGCCCCGTCCGGTGGGCCCATTGTAATACCCGGGGCTGAAGGGTTGCTGAAAGCGGGCGGTCTGTTTGTAAACATTTTCTGAACGAAAAAGGCCCCCGCCTTTCGGCGGGGGTCGTTCCACGCAGGAAAAGGATGCTCCTCTCCGGCGGCCTTTTCAGTTGGGCAGCATGGGCAGCTGGACAAAAAAGGTGTTGACGCCGCTGGCGCTCTGGGCCCAGATGCGCCCTTTGTGCTCGGCCACGATGGCCTGGGCGATGGACAGCCCCAGGCCGAAGCCGCCGTCCCGGCCCCGGGCGGGGTCCGTCCGGTAAAACCGCTTGAAGATGTCCTGGAGCTGCTGCTGGGTGAGCTCCGGCCCCTGGTTGGCCACCGCCAGCAGGCAGTGCCCTCTGGGGCGGCGGCTCAGGGTCAGCCCCACCCGCCCGCCGGGCCGGGCATACTTCCGGGCGTTGTCCAGCAGGATCTCCGCCACCTCTTCCAGCCGCGGCTGGCTGCCCTGGACAAAGATCCCCTCCTCCACCCGGGTGTCCAGGGTGAGTCCCGCCTCATAGAACACCGCCTCAAAGGACAGGGCCGCCCGCTGGGCCAGGGCGCTGAGGTCACACCGGGCGAACTCAGCGGATGGGATGCCGTTGTCCGCCCGGGCCAGCTCCAGCAGCCGTTCCACCAGCCCCCGCATCTGCCTGGCCATGGTGAGGATATTCTGAGAGAACTGGGTCTTGGCCCCCTCGTCATAGTCGCCGCTGTCCAGCAGCTCCGCGTTGGTGGTGATCACCGTCAGCGGGGTCTTCAGCTCGTGGGAGGCGTCGGCCACAAACTGCTTCTGCTGCTTCCAGGCCTGGTCCACCGGCCGCACCGCCCACCGGGCCAGCAGCAGGCTGATGGCCAGGAAGACCGCAAAGCTCAGCACCCCGATGAGGGCGCAGGTGCGCACCAGCCCCTCCAGGGTGGAGCGCTCGCTGGACATATCCGCGAAGACGATGCGCTGGCCCATGGGGGTGTTCACCAGGCAGAAGCGCAGCCCGTATTCCTCCAGCACGCCGGTGTGCTGCCCGGCGGCCCTGGAGTCCGCCGCCAGCTGCTGCAAAAAGGCCTGGTCAGACAGGTCGTAGTAGCCCCCCGCCGCCTCCAGCTGCCCCTGCTGGTCCACCTCCAGCACAAAATAGGGCAGATTCAGCTCCTGGGGGGTCTCCCCCGGGATGACCAGCTGGAAGGGAGCCGCGGCGATGCGCTGCAGCATATCCACGCTCTCCGCCTCTAAATCCGCCCGGGTAAAGCCGTACACCAGGCTGAACATGACGCACAGCATGGCGGTGACAATGGCCATGTTGATGGCCACAAACTTCAGCCGGAGCTTTTTCAGCATTCCTCCGACACCTCCAGATGATAGCCCAGCTTCCGGATGGCCATGATGCGGATGTTGGAGCCGATGCCCGCCAGCTTCTTGCGCAGGAAGCCCACGTACACCTCCACATGGTTCTCCACCGCGTTGGACTCATAGCCCCACACCCGGGCCAGGATGACCTCCTTGGGCAGGTTGCGCTCCCCCGCCTGGAGCAAGGCGCGCATGACGTCAAATTCCTTGGCGGATAGGCGCACCGCGCGGTCTGCGCACCGGAGCATCCCCGTCCCCAGATCCAGGCAGGTATTGCCGAAGGCCAGCTCGTCCACCTGGGAGCCCTGGCGGCGCAGCAGGGCGTTGACACAGGCCAGCAGCTCCCGGGTGTCAAAAGGCTTGGTGAGATAGTAGTCCGCCCCGGCGTTGAGCCCCTGGATCCGGTCCTCCAGGCCGGAGCGGGCGGTGAGCATGAGAATGGGCACCCCCAGGCGGTTGGCCCGTACCTGCCGGGCCAGTTCGAAGCCGTTCATCCGGGGCATCATCACATCCAGGATCAGCAGATCGTACACCCCCAGCATGGCGTACTCCTCCCCGGTCTCCCCGTCATAGGCCGTCTGCACCTCAAACCCCTTTTTCTCCAGCAGGGCTTTCAGCGCGTCGGCCAGAAGCACTTCATCTTCCACGATCAGGATTTTCATAGGCCACTCCCATCTGCCGCCCACAGCGCGGCTTGATCTGTTTATTATAATAGTCCTATTTGCTGAATAGAACCTGAAAAACCCATCGTTCACAATTCTTTTACACCTGGCTGTCCTCCCCTCCCGGACAGGAAAAGAGCCCCGCCGGAGCCCGTCATCTCCGGCAGGGCCCGCCGGCCGGCTCCTGCCTGCCGGTCAGCTTCCTGAAACGTCTGCATGGTATCGAAGAAAAGGAGAAGGTGTGAGAAAGAAAACGCTCTGTATATGGCAACCCGACGCGCAGGTCATCGGGGACAGGTACAGCATACCGCCGGACGCTGAAAGGGTCTTGAAAAATCCTGTGGCCATTGTGTGAATTTTTCCGATGGTTCCGGCCGAAAAGTTCACAGCTCATTCACGGCCCCCTTCAGCGCGCTTTCAGAATGAGGTGCTACCATACTCACACCGGGCGGGCCTCCGTCCGGCAAACCCGTGGAATCACGCAATCACTGGAGGTAGAAGTATGAAACACATCACACGCAAGAAATCCGCGGCGCTCATCGCCCTGGCCCTCTCCCTGGCCCTGTGCGGCGGCCTTCTGGCCGGCTGCTCGTCCGATGACGACGCCGATCCCACCCAGGCTGTCTCCTCCGCCGCCCAGGAGTCGGAAGAGCCCAGCGCCCCCGTGGAGGAGTCGGAGACGCCTGAGGCCAGCGAGGATCCCTCTCTCGCGGAAGACGGGGACGAGCAGACCTCCGCCGACCCGGAGGGTGACGGCTCTGATCTCACCGATTCCGACACCGGCGCCGACGGCGCTGACGCGGACAGCGGAACCGACGCCGGCACCGACAGCTCTGAGTCCGGCACGGACGCCCAGGGCTGAACCCCTCCATCCATAGGACAGACCGGCCCCGCGTCCCAAAGGACGCGGGGCCGGTTTTTCCGATTATTTTGTCTTGTCCCATCGCACAGCGCAAAGGCAGCCGGCCGCGGTCCGGGTCAGCACCCCGGGGCCTGTCCGGCCAGCATCATGTCGATGATCTCCCGGTCGGTCTCCGCCATGCCGAACCGGGCCAGGCGGCCCACATTGTGGATGGTGTTCTCCACCCCTTTGACCACAATGCCGTCCCCGCCGTAGAACTGCTCGCCCTGGCGCTGCATCTGCATCCCCAGCAGCCCCGCCTCCACCGCGGAGGCGATCTTGGCCGCGCAGCTGGGCTTGGCCCCGTCGCAGATCATGCCGGAGTTGATGGCCACGGCGTTGACGATGGTGTGGGCGATCTCATGGGCCTTGCCGCCCTGGAGGTAGGTGACGCCCGCCCCCGCGCCGCAGCCCGCGCTGGTGGCACCGCAATAGGCGGACAGCCGCCCGATGCCGGTCTTGAGATGAATGGTCACCAGGTTGGACACCACCAGGGCCCGGTACAGCTGCTCCCGGGTGGCCTTCAGCTCCTCCGCGTAGACGATAACGGGCAACGAGGCCGTCATCCCCTGGTTGCCGCTGCCGGAGTTGATGACCACCGGCTTTTCACAGCCGCTCATCCGGGCGTCGGAGCCCGCGGCCGCCGTGGCCTTGGCCCGGTTGGCCACGTCATTCCCGTAGGCTTTCAGCAGGACGCTGCCGATGTTGGCCCCCCAATTTCCCCGGAGGCCCTCCTGGGCAATGGCGGTGTTGAAGTCGATCTGCCGGTCCAGAACCGCCCGGACATCCCCGATCTCCACACAGTCGGCGAAGGCGACGATCTGCTCCACATTGAGCAGGGACCGGTCTGTCCGGTCCACCTGCCCGCCCTCGGTATATTCCCGGGCCAGCAGCGCCTGGCCATCCCGCTCGATCCGGATCACATTGGTGTGGCTGCCGGCGATCTGGACAAAGGCGGTGTGCCCGCCGGCCTCGGCCCGGATCTGGATGTCAAAAATATACCCGGACGGGGAGGGAGAGATGGCAATGGGGGTGTTGTGCAGATAGTCCGCCATGGGGGCGATCTGCTCCTGGGTCACGGCGGAGAGCACCTCCAGCTCCTTGCCGGCGTCCCCCGCCACAATGCCCGCCGCCGCCGCCGCGGCGATGCCCCGCAGGCCGCCGGTGTGGGGGACCACCACGCTTTTCACATTCTTGATGATGTTGGCGCTGACCTGGACGTCCACACTTTCGGGAAGCTCCCTCAAGGTCTGCCGGGCCAGGGCGCCAGCATAGGCCACGGCAATGGGTTCGGTACACCCCATGGCCGGGATCAGTTCCTCCTCCAGAATCTTCACATAGGCGCGATACAGTGTCTCTTCCATGCTCCCATCTCCCCTTTTTCCCTATCTGGTTCCAGTATAACAGCGCTGTCAAGGGCCCGGTTCCCCCGCGCCGTTCTCCGGTGCGGTCCTCCGGATAAAACCATCCCCGGCCGGCCCACGGAAACCCGTGGAACCGGCCGGGGAGCTGGCAGCTGTTTGGTGAGGCGCCCTGTTTTACCCGGTGATCTCCGAGACCATCACCTTGCGGTCTTCCCGCAGGGACAGGGTGCAGGCGTCCGCCGTGGCAATGGCTGCCCGGGCGGCGCTGCCGTTGAGCAGGGGGCGGAACTCCTCGGACACCGGCTCGCCGTGGAGAATCCGGTTGAGGTAGTCCATCTCCATCTCCATGATGCCGTGGAGCCACATGGGCGGGAGTTTGCCCGGCTTGCCGTACAGCACGGCCCCGTCCATTTCCATCTTGGTGTTGTAGGTCAGGGTGCGGTCATCGTCCTCCTCCTTGGTGCGGTGGAGCAGGAAGTGCTCATCCCCGTCGGGCGTGCGCAGGGTGACGCCGGTGTCCTTCATGTCCAGCCGGATGGCCCCCTGCGTGCCCTGGATGAGCAGATAGTGCTCGCTCCAGCGGAAGGCGGAGCCGTACTCCACCACCGCATAGGTGTTGTTGCCGAACTGGAGGGTGATGAAGAGCATGTCGTCCTCGTCCCCGAAGTGCTCTCCCCGGTGGGCCACGTTGCCCCCCACCATGGTGGCCTCGGTGGCCGGGCCCATGAGGAACTGGATGCAGTCCAGCTCGTGGATGTGGTGATAGAGGTGGCCGCCGGACTTGGCCCGGATCTTCTTCCAGCTCACGGAGTCCTGCTGCTGCTCCCAGCCGTTGCGGGCGGAGTGGCAGTACAGCACCCGGCCGATGCGCCCCTCGTGGATGAGCTGCTTGGCCTTGCGCACGCCGTTGAAGAAATTCATCACATGGCCGGCCATGAAGATCACGTGGTTCTCCTCACAGGTCTTGACCATCTCGTCACAGTCCTGGTAGCTCAGGGCGATGGGCTTTTCACAGAACACGTTCTTGCCGTGCCGGGCGGCGCACAGCACGGGCTCTTTGTGGAGATAGTTGGGCGTGGCCACCACCACCGCGTCCACATCGGGACGGGCGCACAGCTGCTCCAGATCCGTCTCCACCTGGCAGCCCAGCTCTTTGGCGATGGTCTCACCGTTTTCAGGGTCCAAAACGGCCACCACCCGGGCGCCGTCCATCCGCTGGATGATCCGCCCCAGCTCAGCGCCGAAATAGCCGGTACCTACAACCGCATAACCGAGTGTTTTCATATTGGAAACTCTCCTTTTCATCCGCTGTCAACGGATTTGTTTTCTCACACTATTTCACCGAACCGGCAGCCAATCCTCCGGCGATGCGCTTCTGAATCAGCATGAAGAAGATCACCGACGGGATTACCACCACAGCGGAGGCAGCCATCATCACGTTCCAGTCCAGCACCTCCTGGCCCTCCAGGGAGTTCAGCGCCACGGCCACGGTCATCTTGTCGCTGCTGTTGATCAGAATCAACGAGTAGAGAAACTCGTTCCAGGCATTGATGAAGGTGTAGATGGCCACCGCCACAATGCCCGGAGCCACAATGGGCAGCGCCACCCGGTAAAACACCTGGAGTTTATTGGCCCCATCTACACGGGCGGCCTCCTCAATCTCCAGCGGCACGGTCTGAAAAAAGCCCACCAGCAGCCAGATGGCATAGGGCACCGAGAAGGACAGATAGACAATGACCAGTCCCACCCGGCTGTTCATCATGCCGGTCTGCCCCATGATGATAGAATAGGGAACGGCCAGCAAAATGGGCGGGAACATATAGGTAGTGACCAGAACACGGGTCAGGGCCTTTCCGAACCGGGGGAAGAACCGGACTACGCCATAGGCGCCCATGGCGGCAATGGTGATGGCCACCAGCGTGGTAGCCCCCGCCACCAGGACACTGTTGAGAATATTCTCTCCGAAATGGAGTTGGCCGAACACGGTCTTAAAATGGTCCAGCGTAAACTCTTTTGGGAAAAATGCGGTGGGATCGCTGGTGATCTCGCCCTTGCTCTTCACAGAGGAGACCAGGACCCAGACCAGCGGAAATGCGGCGATGACGGCCAGAATGGTGAGATAGATGTAACTGACGCTGGTGCCAAACCAGCCCCGGCGCAGCAGTCTGCGTTTTCTCATGTCAGCCCGCCTCCTTTTCCCATTGGTCCAACAGCTTGAAGTACATGAAGCACACAATCAGCAGGAAAATCAACAGCAGAACCGTGACCGCAGAGGAACGGCCCAGCATTTTCAACCCCCAGCCGATGTTATAGGCATAAATGGGCACCGTCTCCGTCAGCCCGGCAGGCCCGCCGCCGGTGATCAGATAGATCATGTCAAAGCTGTTGAAAATCCAGATGGTACGCAACACCACCAGCAGCCCCACCACCACACGGATGTGGGGGATGGTTATGTGGATGAAGGACTGCAGCGGACTGGCCCCGTCCAGCTGGGCCGCCTCATACTGGTCTTTCGGCACCGTCTGAAGGGCAGAGAGCACGTTGACCATGATGAGGGGCGCGCCGAACCAGATGTTGATAAATACCATGGTGGGAAAGACCAGCGCTCCACTGCTGAGAAACTGGGGTGCCTGCTCAAACAGCCCGATGTTCACCAGGAAATTCGGCAGGAAACCGGACACCCCGTTGAGAATCCACTTCCAGGACAGGGCGATGACAATGGACGGGAACGCCCAGGGGATGATCAGAATGGTGCGGTAAAAGCTGCGCCAGTGCTTGATCCGCTCCAGCGCCAGCGCTGCGGTGAATCCCACCAGGATCTGTCCTGCCAGAGAGGCCACCGTCCACTTGATGTTCGTGAAGAAAGAGCGCCAGAAATCCGCGTCGGTGAGCACATCAATGTAGTTTTTGAGCCCGACAAAATCATAGTCGGCCTTGATCAGATGTTTGGATGTAAAACTGTAAAATACGCTGGAGATCACAGGATAGAGCAACAGCAGCAGTGCCACCAGCAGAGCGGGCAGGATAAAGCAGAATGCGGCGATCTTCGCCCGGTATCGTCTGCTTCCCATCGCGGCAAAAACCTCCTTTCAGTGACACGGCGGGGGCGGAACACGCCCCCGCCGCACACACGGTTCCTTGCGGAGTTTCGTCAGATCAGCCGACCGTTTCAAACAGCTCGTTGAGCTCGTCCTCTGCCGCCTGGGCAGCTTCCTCCACCGGCGTGCCGTTGAGGATGATATCCTGGAACATCTCCTCAATGACGTGCTGGGAGGTGAGCAGGCCAGCCTCCGGCCGGGGACCGTACTCCATGCCGATGGCGGTGCTGCCCGGGAGCATCTGGTTGAGCACTTCGTCGGCGTGCTGGAACTGCTGCACGATCTCATTGGACTGGTACTTTTCATTGTCGGTCACGCCTTGGATGGCGGGCATCATGCCAACGGGAACGGAGAGCAGGAAGTCCACATACCGCTCAGGCTCATAGAAGTACTCGATGAAGGCCTCGCAGATCTCGGGGTGCTCGGAGTTCTTCCAGATAACCAGCGGAGTGTTGTTGGTCTCACAGCCCACGGCGGGGTCGCCCTCGTTTACCCGGGGGATGGGAGCGCAGTCGATGTACTCCATCAGGTCTGGGGAGTTCTCCTGCACGCCGCTGATGTGGAATCCGGTATTGAAGTCAAAGGCCAGCTTGCCCTGGTAGTACATGGTGGCCTCGTCCAGGGTGTTATAGTTGATGGAATCGGCAGGCGAGCAGTCCTGGTAGACCTTCACCCAGTAGTTGATGCCGTCAATGGCGGTGGGGCTGGTCAGGTTGGCCTTGCCGTCCTCGGTGATCAGGGTCTCACCGGCGCTGCGCACATACAGGTGGAGCCAGCGGGTGGCCAGCATATCGTTGGTGCCCATGGGGAAGGCCGCGCCGTAAACCGCGCCGTTCTCACCCTCGGTGATGATCTTGGCGCACTCGTACATCTCCTCCCAGGTCTCCGGGATCTCCAGGTCGTATTTTTCCATCAGATCCTTGCGGTACCACATGGCCTCGGTGTTGGAGTACAGGGTCACGCCGTAGCAGTGGCCGTCCTCAGCGGTCATCTCCACCAGGGCCTTCTCATAGAACTTGTCCCGGCCAATGCGGTCAATGAGGTCATCCAGCGGGAGGATGGCATCGGCGTCAATCATCTCCACCACCTGGGTGGGCAGGGC
The DNA here is from genome assembly GCA_944385465.1 of uncultured Oscillospiraceae bacterium. Lineage (GTDB taxonomy): Bacteria > Bacillota > Clostridia > Oscillospirales > Oscillospiraceae > Enterenecus. The sequence continues at coordinate 26,705 of CALWXH010000021.1, forward strand.
ACTGCTCATGTCCGGCACGTTGCCAGAAGCCAGGCCGGTGGTCCACTTGGTATAAAAGTCCGCCCAGGAGAACGTCTCGATGTTGATCTTTACGCCAGGGTTGTCAGCCATGAACTGATCTGCCGCGGCCTGGATCGTCTCCAGGCGGGGCCCCTGGGTGAAGGAGTGCCAGAAGGTGATCTCCCCTTCCAGCTTCTGCTCCCCGGCGGGCTGGGTGGCAGGGGTCCCCGTGTTGTCCGCCGGCGGCTGGGTGGTGTCCGCGCCGTTGGGGCCGCAGCCGGCAAAGGCCAGCAGCAGCATCAGCATGGCCAGCATCAGGCCCAGGGTTCTCTTGGTCCGTTTCATTCTCAAATTCCTCCTTTTTCTTTGCACACATTTCATAGTTTCCGGTCTCCGATGGTACCATTATATGAAAAAACGCACAAAAATCATAGATGAATAATCGGTTAATACTATAAGAAAACGGTCAATTTTCACCCGCTTCCTTCCCATAACAAAAACAGGCACCGGCGCGCCCCCCACGCCAAAAGGAGCGCGCCAGTGCCTGTTTACATCTCATGGGAGGCGTTGCGGTATGCCTGCGGAGACATGCCGTATACCTCCCGGAACCGTTTGCTGAAATAGCTGGGGGACTCAAATCCCAGCGCGTCGGCGATCTGGGAGATGGACTCGTTGGTGATGAGCAGCCGCCGGGCGGCGTTGGTCATCTTGATCTCCAGCACGAACTCGTGGAGGGTCTTCCCCGTCTTGGCCTTGAACAGCCTGCGCAGGGTGCTCTCGCTGATGTCCGCCATCTGGCACATCTGCTGGGGGGTAATGCGCTGGGCCGGGTGGCAGATGATATAGTCCACAATGGCGGTGATCCGGGGATCGTTGTTGCGCTGCATGGTCTTGTTGGCCCGGTGGCGGATGCTCTCCACGTCGTACATCGCCTCCATCCGCCTGCGGTCCTCGTCCAGGGTCTCGTCGTTGTCGAAGTTATCCGCCACAATCCGGGCCAGAAAGGCCAGGATCAGGTTGAGATAGCCCCGGATCTCCAGCATCTTGAAGTTGTGATGGGAGGTGGCGCTGACATAGACGCACTCAAACCAGGTGCGCATGTCGGGAAAGTCCGCAAAGGAGTGCTGGGTGGGGATGTGCCAGAGCTCATAGAGCATATCGTCCCCCAGGGACTGGATGGAGTCCACAAAGCGGATGCTGATGAATACGATCTCCTCTTTGGCCGCGCAGGAGAAGGTGCTCCCCTGGGGGATGTAGAACACGTCGTCCGGCCCCACATGGTAGTCCTTTCCGTTGAGGTTGAACACCGCGCTCCCGGACAGGATATAGCGGATCAGCCCATAGGGGGCCACGCTGGTGGGATAGACCCACCGCCTGGAGAAACGGTATTTGTCCACGTAGAGAAACCTGGGGCTGTAGTCGGAATAAATCGCTTCCATGCTGATCCTCCCATGATGTCGTCGTCCTGATGGAATCCGGTATCCGCAATGGAATTGGAACACAACTGTCCTGCTTTACCCTTCCACTTAAACTATACCAACCACGGGGCCGAAAGGAAATAAAAAATCCGGGCATTTCTATAAAGAAACGCTCAGATTCTGGTCACAGCGCAATATATCCCGGTCCGGTTCCCCGGATATGCTCAGCGGCCCCGGCTCAGCCGGGGCCGCTGACTCTCCCCCGCCCTTCAGGCGGCGGGGCGGGTGTGCCTATCCGAAAAAGGTCTCCGTGTCCAGCTTCTGATATCCGCCGAAGCTGTTGGGGCAGGCAAAGATCTCCTCCGCCAGCTCCTGCCCCAGAAACGCCCTGGTGATCTCGTTGGTCTTCTCCGTCAGGTCCACATCGGCAAAGGCCTCGGGATAGACGGTTTTGGCAATAAACCAGGTGTTGGCCAGGGCGATCTCAAAGTTGGTGTAATAGGCGTTGTAGGCCATCTGGAGATAGACCTCGCCCTCCCGCCAGGCCTTGCAGCTGTCAAACATGGCACTGTCCTGCTGGTAGAGCGGCTGGATGTTTTTCACCGCGGCGGCGTCCAGGATCATGATGTCCATCTCCTCCCCCAGGGCCACAAACTTCTCCTCCTCAATGGGCTGGATGCCGTCGGCGGCCAACCCGGTCACCGCGTTTCTGACGTTTGCCACCGAGAAGGGAATATAGTCCTGGGCGGTCATCAGGTGATCCGTCGTCCCCCAGTTGCCCAGGCCGCAGATGTACACCCCGGGCCTGTCCTCCCGGGCGATGTCCGCGGTGCGCCGCTGGATTTCCTCCCGCTGGGACGCCACGAAGGAGACCAGCTCCTCCGCCCGCTCCTCCTCGTGGAAGATGGCCCCCAGCAGGGTCATGCTCTGGGCAAAGGCGTCGTCAAACACCCCGTCCGGGCCGGAGCGCAGGGTGATGACCGGCACCCCCAGCTGCTCCTGCAGCGCGTCCGCCTTTTCCACGTCCTCATACGCCGAGATCACGATGTCCGGGTTGCAGGAGAGGATCTTTTCCGCCTCCGCCGCCTGGGCGTTGGGCCCGCCCACGCCGCAGGAATCCAGGGTGGAAAAGACCTTCTCATAGGCGATCACATAGGGCCGGGCCACCCCGTCAAACATCTGGGGCCGCTCCTCCAGGGCCAGGTTGTCAATGTCCTCCACCCCGCACAGCAGGGACACATCCCCCACATAGCTGTACATCCGCAGGGCCCCCGCGCCGATGCACACCACCCGCCGGTAACTTCCGGGGACAACGGCGACCTGCCGGCCGATGAGATCCGTGACGGTCTCCTCAGCCGCCGCAGTGGGCTGCGCCTGCTCTGACCCGGCGGCCGCCGGAGCCGTTGGCGCGGCCTGGCCGCCGCAGGCCCCCAGGGTCAGCGCCAGGGCCGCGGTGAGGGCCAGCAGGGTGTATCGCAAGTTCTTCATGGTAAGTTCCTCCTGTCAGCACGATGGTCTCCCCCTCGTGGTCTATGATGCGCACCGGGATGTCGAATACCTCCCGGAGCACGGCTTCGGTAAACTGTTCCCTGCCGCCGGAATACCGGATGGTCCCCTCCTTCAGGAAGAAAAAGCGGTCCCCGAAGTCCAGCGCCTGATTCAGATCGTGCAGGGAGCACAGGATGCCGATGTGCTTCTCTCTGGCCAGCTTCCTGGCCTCCTCCAGGATGAGCCGCTCGTTGGCGATGTCCAGGTTTCCGGTGGGCTCGTCAAACACCAGAAACTCCGGCTCCTGGGCCAGCGCCCGGGCAATGGCCACCTTCTGGCGCTCGCCGCCGGACAGGTGCTCCACGTTTCTGTCTCCATAGGATTCCAGCCCCATTTCGGACAGGACCCGCTCCGCCGCCTCATAGTCCGCCCGCCCGGCCCGCAGGCCGAACCGGGCCACCCGCCCCATGAGGACGCAGTCGAAGACGCTCAGCGCGCCGAAGCGGATGTCCTGGGGCACATAGGCGACCATCCCCGCCCGCTCCCGGCCGGACAGTCTGCTCAGATCCCTGCCGTCATACTCCACCCGGCCGCCGCTGGGGGTGCACAGGCCCAGGATGTTTTTGAACAGCGTGGTCTTGCCGCTGCCGTTGCGCCCCAGGAGAATGCCGATCTCCCCGCCGCCCAGCGACAGATTCACATCGTGCAGGACACAGTCCCTCCGGCTGTATCCAAAGGACAGATTCCTGATCTGAAGCATCAGTCTCTCCCCCCTTTTGAAAAGATGATGGCCACAAAAAACGGCGCCCCCAGAAGGGTGGTCACCGCCCCCACCGGGAGGGCGGAGCCGCTGCCCAGCCCCCGGGAGCAGGTGTCCGCCAACAGCAGCAGCAGGCTGCCGCTCAGCACCGAGGCGGGGGTGGTGTACCGGTGATCCTGTCCCAGGAGCTTTTTGACCACATGGGGGCAGATGATGCCCACAAAGCCGATGACCCCCAGGAAGGAGACACACACCGCCGTGATCATGGAGGCCAGCAGCAGGGTGACAAAGCGCAGCCGGTCCACGCCCACCCCCATGGTCCTGGCCATGGCGTCGCCGCTGAGCAGGGCGTTGTACCGCCAGGACATCAGCAGGAAAAAGGCCACGCCCACCGCCACCACCGCCAGCATGATCAGATCCGTGCGGTAGGTGGCCCGGCCCAGGTCGCCGAAATTCCAGATCACCGCCGCGGACAGGCCCACATCCGTGGCGTAGAACTGCAGCAGCGTGGTGCCCGCCGTCCACACCGAGCCCATAGCGATGCCGGCCAGCACCACCACGTTGGGCGAGAAGGCCCGCACCCTGCACAGGCCCAGGATCAGCAGGACGGAGAGCAGGGAGAACAGGAAGGCCACCAGCGACGTGGCATAGGGGTTGGCCCCCACGTCATAGCCGGCCAGATGGTTGCCCGTGTTCAGAAATCCGCCGGCAAAGGCGATGATGGAGAGGTTGGCCCCGAACACAGCCGCGTTGGAAACCCCCAGGGTGGAGGGGGACGCCATGGCGTTGTTCAGCGTGGTCTGCATCATCAGCCCCGACACGGACAGCCCCGCCCCCGCGATGACCGCGGCCAGCACCCGGGGCAGGCGGATGTTCCAGATGATCCGGATGTGGCCGGCGTTTTCGCTGCGGCCCCACAGGACCTCCAGGCAGTCCCCCACGGACATGCCGGAGGAGCACACCAGAAGGAAGGCAAAGGCCAGAACCGGCACCGCCGCGGCCAGCAGCGCG
>CALWXH010000022.1 GCA_944385465.1 uncultured Oscillospiraceae bacterium
TCAAAGGTGATGCCGATGGCGGCGAACACCACGGCGAAGTTGCCCGCGTCATCCCCCAGCACCCGGGCCTGCCGGGCGATCTGGGCGGCCAGGTTGGCGTGGGGCAGGCCGGAGCCGGAGAAGATGGGCAGCTTCTGCCCCCGCACCAGGGTGTTCAGCCCGTCGATGGTGGACACGCCGGTCTGGATAAACTCGTTGGGATAGTCCCGGGCGGCGGGATTCATGGGCAGGCCGTTGATGTCCCGGTACTCCTCAGCCAGGATGTCCGGCCCGCCGTCAATGGGACGGCCCATGCCGTTGAACACCCGGCCCAGCATGTCCCCGGACACCCCCAGCTGCAGGGGATGGCCCAGAAAGCGCACCTTGGACTCCTTCAGGTTGATCCCTGCGGCGGACTCGAAGAGCTGGACCACGGCGGTGTCGCCGTTGACCTCCAGCACCTGGCCCCGGCGCACATCCCCGTTGGGCAGCTCCACCTCCGCCAGCTCGTCATAGGTGACGTCCTCCACCATCTTCACCAGCATCAGCGGAGAGACGATTTCCTCTATGGTTCTGTATTCCCGGATCACTGCTGTTCACCTGCCTTTTCCGTCGCGGCCTCGATCTCCCACTCCATGGCCCGGGCAATGTCGGCATAGGCCTGGGCGTATTCCTCCTCGGGGATGGACTTGGCCCGGCCGATGCGCTCCCGGCTGGGGATGGCGAACAGGTCCGCCGCCGCGGCCCCCTTTTCAATGGCGGCCCGGCACAGCCGGTCGTAGTCCAGGATCATGGCCAGCAGCTTCTCCTGCCGGTCATAGGTGGAGAAGGAGTCCACATCCACAAAGGAGTTCTGCTGCAAAAAGTCCTCCCGCACCATCCGGGCGGACTCCAGGGTGAGCTGGTCGGCGGGGGACAGGGAGTCCTTGCCCACCAGCTGGACGATCTCATTGAGGCTGGCCTCGCTCTGCAAAAGGCCCATGGCCTTCTCCCGGTTCTGAAGGAACTGCCGGCCCAGGTTCTCATCAAACCAGGGCTTCAGGGAGTCCAGATACAGGGAGTAGGAATTGAGCCAGTTGATGGCCGGGAAATGCCGCTTATAGGCCAGCTGGGCGTCCAGGGCCCAGAACACCTTCACAATGCGCATGGTGCCCTGGCTCACCGGCTCAGACAGGTCGCCGCCGGGGGGCGACACGGCGCCCACGGCGGTGAGGGAGCCCCGTCGCTCCCCGCTGCCCAGGCACTCCACGCTGCCCGCCCGCTCATAGAACTGGGCCAGGCGGGAGGAGAGGTAGGCGGGATAGCCCTCCTCGCCGGGCATCTCCTCCAGCCGGCCGGACATCTCCCGCAGGGCCTCCGCCCAGCGGGAGGTGGAGTCGGCGATGACCGCCACGTCGTACCCCATATCCCGGAAGTACTCGGCGATGGTGATGCCGGTGTAGATGGACGCCTCCCGGGCAGCCACCGGCATGTCGGAGGTGTTGGCGATGAGCACCGTGCGCTTCATCAGGGACTGCCCCGTGCGGGGGTCCACCAGCTCCGGAAACTCCCGGAGCACGTCGGTCATCTCATTGCCCCGCTCGCCGCAGCCGATGTAGACCACGATGTCCACGTCGGACCACTTGGCCAGGGCGTGCTGCATCACCGTCTTGCCGGAGCCGAAGGGGCCGGGGATGGCGGCGGTGCCCCCCTTGGCCACCGGGAAGAAGGTGTCCACAATCCGCTGCCCGGAGGACAGGGGCCGGACGGGGGGATATTTGTGCTTGTAGGGGCGGCCCACCCGCACCGGCCAGCGCTGGCTCATGGTCAGCTCCACATCGGTGCCGTCCTCCCGGGTGAGCACCGCGATGGTCTGCTTCACGTGATACGCCCCGGCGGGGGCCACCCGCTTCAGCGTGCCCTTCAGGTTGGGGGGCACCATGATCTTGTGGAGCACCGAGGGGGTCTCGGGCACGATGCCGATGACGTCCCCGCCCACCACCTGGTCCCCGGCCTGGGCCGCGGGGGTGAACTCCCACAGCTTCTCCGGGTCGATGGGGGGCACTTCCACACCCCGGGGCAGCAGGTTGCTCCCCGCTTTTTTCTTGATCTCCTCCAGGGGGCGCTGAATGCCGTCATAGATATTCTCGATCATGCCGGGCCCCAGCTCCACGCTCATGGGGAAGCCGGTGGTCTCCACCTCCGCCCCGGGCCCCAGGCCGGAGGTCTCCTCATACACCTGGATGGAGGCCCGGTCCCCGGTCATGGTGAGGATCTCGCCGATGAGGCGCTGGGGTCCCACCCGGACCACGTCAGACATGTTGGCGTCCGCCAGCCCGGTGGCCACCACCAGGGGGCCGGAGACCTTGACGATTTTACCGCTCAATAGATTCAACCTTCCTTCAGGCTTGGTTTTGTTGGGTTCCGTCCCCGACGGCGGGAACGCTCAGAGGATGTCCGCGCCCACCGCCCGCTCCACGGCGGACTTGATGTTGGCCAGACCGATCCCCAGCGATCCCTCTTTCCCGGGGATCAGGATCACCGCCGGGGTGAGGGCGTCCTGATACCGGGCCACATCCCCCGGTATCTGGGCCGCCAGCGTCTCGGTGAGATAGATCACCGCGTAGTCCTCTTTGGCCAGGCGGTGGAGGAGCTCCCTGGCCTCTTCCGCATCCTGGGCCGGGAAGGCGGACAGCCCCAGGGCCTGAAAGCCCAGCACGCTGTCCCGGTCGCCCACCACGGCAATGCGGTAGCTCGCTGCCATATCCCTCCACCTCCTCAGCAATAGGTCCGGCGCAGCCGCTGCCGGATGGTGTCCGCCTCCAGCCCGGCCATCCGGCCGGACAGGATGGTGCGGATGGCGGTGGCCTCCGCCTGGCGGGCGTAGACATAGCCCGCCACCGGCTCCAGCCCGAAGGGGATCAGGTGCCCCTCCCGGACATAATCGGTCACCGCGTCGTCGCACAAACGCTCAAATTCCGTCAGCGGCCCGGACCCCGGCGAGGACACCGCCGCCCCCGCGGCGGCCGCCTGGGCCAGCCAGCCCCCGCGGAACAGGGCGGCCAGCGCCTCCCCCCGGGCGCCCGCCAGGGCGCTCACCGGGACGTTTCCCCCCTCCACCAGGGCCTGGAGCAGAAAATCCGCCCCTTTGCCCAGCCGGGAGGCCCGCACCGCGGCCCGCAGGTTGGCCGCGTCGATGAGCAGCACCGCATAGCCCTGGAGGAATTCGCTTCCGCTGTCCCGGGCGGTCCGGGTCAGATCCTCAAAGCACGCCCGGTCCAGGGCGAAATCCGCCTGCTGGGGATCTCCGGTGGCGCCCAGCACCTCCCGGGCCCTGGCTATGCCCCGGCAGAAGCTCTCGCCGTAGGCCGACAGGTCTTCCCGGCGGTAGTCCTCCGCCAGCTGCCGGGGGTCGTATCTACCCCCCCGCAGCAGCAGCCGGTCCCAGTCTCTGCCCAGGGCCTCCGCCTTCACCAGAACCTTGGCGTTGTGGTAGTCGTTCTGAAGCTGGAACACCGCCAGCACCTCCGGCTGGGGCATCTCCCCCTCCAGGTCCGCCATGAGCCGGCCCCGGCACTGCTCCAGGATCTCCTCCACAGCGTCGGGGGTCACCCGGGGCAGATCCGGGTAGCCGCACTCCGTGAGCACCTTGGCCGCGGCGTCCAGGGTGGGCGCGTCCAGCATCCGCTCCATCCGCTCCCGGGTGAGCAGCCCACACTCCATGGCCTGCACCCGGGTGGACAGGTATACATAATCCAGATCCCGATTCTGTTGCAACATACCCGCCCCCTTTCCGCTATGGGAAGAGCACCGCGGTCACCGGGGCGGTGAGGGGCGCGCGGGCCTGGCGCAGCAGCGCCTCAAAGGAGCAGTTCACTTCCACCGCGCCGCCGCTGAGGACAAAGCCGCCCTCCATGTTCCGGCACTCCTCCGACAGGGTGAGCGCCCCGTCCCCCAGCCGCTGGTTGGCGGCCATGACCACCGCCTTGCCCACCGCGGCCCGGTCCGTCTGGGAGAAGATGAGCTTCTCCCGCCCGGTGGAGGACGCTTTGGCCGCCAGGTCCGCCAGCAGGGAGATGTACTCCTCCCGGGGCAGGCCCCGCAGCTTCTCCAGCGCCCGGTCAAAGGCGGCCTGGATGACCTCCTGTTTGGCCGCCAGCAGGGCCTTGCGCCCCTCCAGCTGGGCGGCGCTGTCCAGCCGCTGCCCCTGCTGGGCGGCGGCGGTCCGGCCCCGTTCCAGGATGGCCTCCGCCTCCCGCCGGGCCTGGGCGCGGTACTCCTCCAGAATGGCCTGGGCCTGAGTCCGGGCCTGCTCCAGGATGGCCTGGGACTCCTGCCTGGCGTCATCGTCAATGCGCGCTATGATGTTTTCGATGCCGTTCATACCCGATCCCCGCCTTTCCTTCTCACCGCGGGACGCCTCACAGGGCGTTCATCAGCAGCAGGATGGAGGCCAGCAGGGACAGAATGGCGTAAAACTCCACCACCACGCACAGGATGATGCCCTTGGACCAGTCATCCGGCTGCTTGGCAGCCATCTTGATGGAGGAAGCGGCCACCCGGCCCTGGTAGATGGCGGAGCGGTAGCCGCCGATGGCCATGGGCAGGCAGGACACCAGCACCGTGAGCCCCTGGGTGACGGTGAGCTGCTGCATCCCTCCGCCGAACACGCCCATGACAAACAGCACAAAGAACCAGATGACCAGGCCGTACAGGCCCTGGGTGCCGGGGATGACCTGCAGGATCAGGCACTTGGAGAAGTGCTCCGGCGCCTCGGACAGAAGTCCCGTGGCGGCCTCGCCGGCAATGCCGGTGCCCCGGGCGGAGCCCACGCAGCACAGCCCCACCGCCAGCGCCGCGCCCAGAAACGCCAGGGCGGTGCCTCCGAACAGTTCAATGAATTCAGCCAACATGATGTTCTTCCTCCTCGATGTCTACATATTTGGTATCAATGCGCAGGGGGCGGAAGGGAGCTCCGCCGTCCTGATAGAAGGTCTTGAAAAACTCCAGGCACTGCAGCCGCAGGTCGTGGACGTAACACCCCAGCAGGTTCAGCGCGAAGTTCAGGGCGTTGCCCACCATGGCGATGATCACAAAGGCGATCACATTGCCGGTGATGCCCCCCAGGGTGTTGAACACGCTGGCAATGATGCTGCCCGACAGCATCAGGGCCATGAGCCGGGCGTAGGAGAGCACGTCGCCGAAGATGCCGGTGACGCCGTTGTACACCGCGCCCACCACGGCCCCCGCCTTGCCAAAGCCCTTGGCGTTGCGGGAGGAGCCGTACATCATCAGCAGGATGCCGATAATGAGCACCACCGGATAGCCGGCCACATTGCCCACCCCCAGCACGAACAGCCCCACGCCCAGATAGATCACCCACCAGGGGAACTCGTCCCACATGGCGTCCCAGGCGTGGCCGTCCCGGATTTTCTTGACAAAGCTCACCGCCTGGCCGGTGACGATCTGGATGAAGCCCAGCACCAGCGAGCCCACCAGGATGGCCATGGTGTCCTCCAGGGGGGTAAACAGGGCCGGCAGGGCGGTAAAGGTGGTGTCCGGGTCGATGATGGCCACCAGCTTGGGCAGGAAATCCCCGAAGAATCCGCCGGTGAGCGCCCCCACCACAAAGGTGCAGATGCCGCACAGCAGCAGCAGCTCGGCAAAGTTGCGCATCCCCTCCCGGGGGCGCAGCTTTTTCAGGATGAACAGCGCCCCCAGCACCATCAGCAGCCCGTATCCCATGTCCGCCATCATGATGCCGTAGAACAGGATGAAGAAGGGGGCCATCAGGGGGTTGGGGTCCACCGTGCCGTACACCGGCAGGGCGTACATATTGGTGACCATATTCATGCACCGGGTCAGCGGGCCGTTTTTCAGCCGCACCGGCACCTTCGCGTACTCCTCCGGGGCGGGGTCGGCCAGCTCCCAGGCACAGGGGAAGGCGCCCAGCATCTGCTCCAGCCGGGGGGTGTCCTCCTCCGGGACCCACCCCTCCAGCAGGAAGGTGTCCCGGGTATCCAGCAGCCGGGTTTTGGCCTCCTCCCGGGCGATCTCCTGGGTGCAGCGGTCCAGGCTGCGCTGCAGGCCCTCCCGCTGCGCGCCCCGGTCCGCCAGGCTCTGCCTGAGCCGGGCAAGGTCCTGCTCCACCCGGGCGATCTCCTCATCCAGGGCCCGGTCGTTGTCCGCCGCCGTCCCGGTCCAGCCCCGCAGGCTGGCCCGGGAAAAGCCATACTCCCGCAGCGCCTCCAGGCACTGCGCCTGGCCGCTGGTGTGGCACACCAGCAGGAAGTAGTGCAGCTCCCGGTCCCGGCCGGCGTAATAGAGGGCGCACAGCGGCGTGGCCGCCTGGGCCACCCCCTCCAGCGCCTGGAAGTCCACGCTGGCGGGCACCGTCCCGAAGAGGATGTCCACCGTTCCGTCCCCCTGGGTGTCCAGCGGCACATCCAGGGACAGCCAGGGGGCCAGCGACGCCTTCTGCGCCTTCAGCTTGCCCACCTGCGCCGCCAGGGCCGCCGCCTGCCGCTCCCCGTCCACAATGGATTGGGCGCAGGCAAGGCCGTCGGCGTAGGCCCCGTCGTCAAACAGCTGCTCCAGGCTCACCTCCGGCCGCGGCGTGAGCAGGCCGCCCTTGGGCCGGTCGTACTTTTTCAGAATGGTCAGCGCGCCGCGCAGCAGGCTGCCCCGCTCCTTCGCCGCGCTCAGCGCCTGGGCGTCCGGCCGGGCCAGCGCCTCCCGCTCCGGGCCGCTCAGATCCAGCTCCGGCTGCTCCACCTCCACGCAGCCCAGATCCTGGAGGGCGCGCAGCAGCGCCTCCCGATCCTGCCGCATGGCCAGCAGCCGCAGCCGCTTCATTTTGACGATGGCCATCAGCGATTCCCTATCCTTTCCACAATCAGCGCGGCGGCCTGGTCCAGGCGGGCCTCAGCCTCCTGTTTCAGCCGCTGGCACTGCGCTCGGCTCTCCGCTCCGGCCTCCCCGGTCCGCCGGTCCGCATCCTCCCGGGCCTGTTCCAGCAGGGCCCGGACCTGTTCCTCCGCCTGGGCTCTGGCCTGCTCCACCAACTGTTGTCCCTCCCGGTGGGCCTGGGCCAGAATCCCCTTGGCCTCCGCCTGGGCCCGCGCTTTTTCCTCCTGGGCCGCCTGTTCGCTGCGCGTCACTTTCTGGATAGCCTCCATTGCCATGTCTCTCACCCCTTTGCCGGAAAACATCCGCCTCTCACGCGGAGTTATTCTTCCCCGTTAATATAGAAAATTCTATCATCTGAAGCAGCATCGCGCAAGTGCTTTTCTCGCATTCCATCGGTAAAGTTGCAACGGTTTTTCACAATGCCAAATCTTTTTTCCCATATCCACCACTCATTTTATCGATTTTTCTGCGTGTTTCGCCACATTTCAAAAAATCTACCGCCAACTTGTGCGATTTTCTTCACAAGTCGGCGGCAAACTCCCCTCCGGCGCGGCATCGCGCGCTGGGCCTCACAATTCCTCTTCTCCGCTCAGCAGCTGCCGCAGCCGGCCCGCCGCCCTTTCATTCTCCCCCGCCAGGCGCAGCACCGCCCGCCGCAGCTGCTCCGGCCTGGCGGCCGCCACCAGCTCCTCCAGGGGCCGGGGCGCGCCGGGCGCTTCCGCAATCCAGCCGCGGCCCTCCAGCGCCAGGAACACCGCCGCCAGGTGCTTGCACGGGTCGCCCTCCCGGCCGTAGGGGCAGCTGCACGCCCAGTCCTCCACCAGCTCCCGGCAGAAGCGCACTTCCACCCGGTAGCCCTCCTGCCCCTGCACCTGGGCCAGCACCTGTCCGCCCTCCTGTCTCAAGCTGCGCACCGCTCCGCTGTCATAATACGCCTCGCCCCGGCGCAGAATGCGGGGCGGGAACAACGCTCTCCACTGGCTGCGCTCCATCCGGATCCTCCCCCTGTCGTTTTTTCTATCATACTCCCCCCTGTCGGTATTTGTCGAGGGAAAAAAGCAAACCCCGTCCCCCAGATGGGAACAGGGTTCTGCTCTGATTGCGTTCAGGGCGTGTCTCCCGCGGGGAGAACGGAAGACGCCGCCGGGCCGGGCTCCCGGGTGATGATGAGCACCGGATCCGTATAGGCCGGATCCTCCCTCTGTTCCTCCCTGGCCCAGGGCAGGCGCACCTGCACGCCGTGGTCGGTATACTCCACGTCCAGCAGCACCACCAGCACCAGGCAGGCCGCCAGCAGCACCGCCAGGATCCCGGCGAGCACCTTCAGCGCCAGGCTGCCCCGCCTGCGCCGCCCCCGGTGGACCTGATATCCTCTGATATATTTCGCCATCCCATACACCGTCCGGCTGTCCAGATTCCCGGCCGCCATCGCGGCCAGGTCACGGGATCTATGATATCACAGCTTCTTTTCCCTTTCCACCCCCAATTTCACCGCAAATGGCGGATATTCCGCTACGGGATGAGCCACTGGGCCAGCAGGAGCAGGGCAAAGCCGGGAATGCCCAGCACCCCCAGCACCAGGGCGTTGAACAGATTCACCCCCAGGCTCACCCCCAGCCAGCCGCCCAGCCCCTGGAACAGCCAGAGAAAGGCCAGCCCCAGCCCGGACCGCCCCAGCAGCCGGGCCAGCGCCCCCAGGGGCCTGCGGGCCAGAATCAGCACCAGCAGGCCTCCCCCCGCCGCTGCCGCCCAGACCCAGCCGCTCACGCTCCGTCCTCCCGCCGGCACTCCAGCCGCTTGAACTGCCGCACCAGATAGGAGTACCGGCTGCGCAGCGCATTGATGGTATACACACAGGAATCCACCAGATCCGGATCGCTGTGGATATTGAAATCCGCATAGGCCTGATTGAGCAGCAGCCTGGTGTGGGCCATCTCCTCCATCAGCTGGCGCCTGCCCTCTTCCTCCGGGCCGCCCTGCTTCCGGCGCCCGAACTTCACCGCTTCCGCCATGGACCGCACTTCCTTTCTCACTGCAACTGTATGTTCAGTCTGGGCAATTATTCCAGCTTCTATACCCGCCCCGCCCACGCTCACCCGGACCAGGAGGTGATGGTCACGCCGGTGTAGTAATGGGTGACGATGTCCCGCCAGCTCTTCCCCTCCCCGGCCATGGCGTTGGCCCCGTACTGGCTCATGCCCACGCCGTGGCCATATCCCGTGACCGAGAAGGTGAACCCGTCCGCCCCATATTCCACCTGGAAGCAGGCCGAGCGCAGGCCGAACAGGCTTCTGGCCGCCCCGCCGCTCATCTCCACACCCCCCAGCTTCAGGCTGGCCACCCGCCCGGAGGCGTTGTAGCTCACGGCGGAGATCCATCCGGATGGGTCTCCGGACAGGTCCGCCTGGGGGTACTGCCCCGCCGCCAGCTCCCGCACCTGGTCGGCGGTGAGGGTGACGGTGGAGTGGTAGTTGGGCACCTCCTCCCCCTCGGGGCTGGACACCGACACCAGATAGGGCAGGCTGGCCCCCCACACCTGGGCGGCGTCCTCCGTGGCAGAGGTGGACGAGGAGAAGAACACCGCCTGGATGGGCTCCCCCTCATAGGTGAGCACCTGGCCGTCGGTGTCCGCCACCGCCGCCGCGATCTTCTCCCCGTACGCCTGGGCGTTCTCCCCCCAGTTCTGCTGCGCCTCCTCCGGAGCGAGGTAGGCCTGGCAGCACCCCGAGTCGTCACACAGATCCGCGCCGTCCGCCCCATGGCTGCCCGCCCGCATTTTCCACAGGCTGTAGGTGCGGGCGCACACCGCCTGGGCCCGGAGGGCCTCCGGCTGGAACGAGGCGGGCATCTCCGCCGACACCACCCGGCTGAGATAGTCGGCCATCGTCATCTTCTCCACCCCGCCGGTCTGGGCGTGGAGCACCCGCACCGTCTGGGCCGCGTCCCAGCCGGCCGCCGGCGAGGGGGCCGGGCTGGACACCGGGGTGGGCTCGGGCGGGAGCACCGCCTCGCTCTCCTCCCCCTCTCCCAGTCCAAAGACCAGCAGGGGCAGCACCAGCGCCAGCGCCCCCAGCACAGCCCCCAGCCCCATGGCCCGACGGGCCAGCGCACACCCACAATTTTGCAAGAACATCCACGCCTCCTTGCAGTCTGCCCGCTTTCTCGCCGAAAAAGCGGGATCTCTCTGCAGTTTTTCACATTGACTATTTCACTTCATTGCGCTATACTGTTAAAACAACAGTTTGACCCGGCCCTCCGGCCGGGATATGGAGGTGCCCGTCATGTATCTCAACGAACCCGCCGAGGAACTGGATCCCCAGGCCCTTTCCTTCCTGCAAGCTATATGCGGACAGTACGCCCAGCAGAACCGCATCTCCTCGGACTGGTATGAGCGCTTCGGGGTGAAGCGGGGGCTGCGCAACGCCGACGGCACCGGCGTCATGGCCGGCATCACCCGCATCGGCAACGTGCGGGGCTACTACGTCCAGGACGGGGAGAAGGTCCCCGCGGAGGGCCAGCTCATCTACCGCGGCATCGACGTGCGGGACCTGATCCACGGCTTCATGAGCGAGGGCCGCTTCGGCTTTGAGGAGACGGCCTACCTGCTCCTCTTCGGCCGGCTGCCCGACCGGGAGCAGCTGTCCTCCTTCTGCGCCCTGCTGGACCACTACCGCTTCCTGCCCGCCGGCTTCACCGAGGACATGATCCTCAAGGCCCCCAGCCCCGACGTGATGAACAAGCTGGCCCGGTCCACCCTGGCTCTGTACTCCTACGACTGCGCCCCCGAGGGCGGCGGCCTGGAAGACGAGTTCTTCCGGGCCATCCAGCTCATCGCCCGCTTCCCGGTAATCGTGGCCCACGCCTTCGCCTGCAAGCGGCACTACTACGACAACGAGTCCCTCTACCTCCACCGCCCCCAGGCGGGGCTGAGCCTGGCGGAGAATTTCCTCTACTCGGTGCGCCACGACAACCAGTACACCGCCGACGAGGCCCGGTTGCTGGACCTGTGCCTGGTGCTCCACATGGAGCACGGCGGCGGCAACAACTCCGCCTTCGCCTGCCGGGTGCTCTCCTCCTCCGGCACCGACATCTACTCCGCCATCGCCGCGGCGGTGGGCTCCCTGAAGGGCCCCCGGCACGGCGGCGCCAACAAGAAGGTCATGGAGATGTTCTCCCACATCGAGGGGGAGGTGGCCGCCTGGAAGGACGAGGGCGAGGTGGCCGCCTACCTGGAAAAGCTGCTGCGCCGCCAGGCGGGCGACCGGTCCGGCCTCATCTACGGCATGGGCCACGCCATCTACACCCTGTCCGACCCCCGGGCGGTGCTGCTCAAGCAGTTCGCCCGCCGGGTGGCGGAGAAAAAGGGCATGCTGGACGAATTCGAGCTCTTCGAGCTGGTGGAGCGGCTCACCCCGGACATCTTCCACCGGGTCACCGGCCAGGAGAAGGTCATCTGCGCCAACGTGGACTTCTACTCCGGGCTGGTGTACAAGATGATGGGCATCCCCCCGGAGCTGTACACCCCCCTGTTCGCCGTGGCCCGGGTGGTGGGCTGGTGCGCCCACCGCATCGAGGAGGTCTTCGCCTCCTCCGGCCGGATCATCCGCCCCGCCTACAAGGCGGTGTGCCCCGACCGGCCCTACACCCCCCTGGACCAGAGATAAAAAACGCCCCCGCTCTGACACAATCCGGTCAGGGCGGGAGCGTTTTCTTTCTGTCAGTCCGGGACGGCCGGCCGGATGTCTGTCACCCGGAGCACGCCGTCCGCCACCCGGAAGCGCACCTCCATCCCCGCGAAGGGGAAGCCGTACACCCGTTCCGGGTCCCGCTGATAAGCGGGCCGGGGGTCCTGGGCCAGCACCCCCTCCAGCGCCGCCCGGTCCTCCCCCGGGACCCGGGAGAGCAGTTCCTCCGGGATGTCCACCCGCAGCAGCCTGCCGGTGTCCGGAGGGGCGAAGCCCTCCGCCGCCTCCGGATGGCTGTCCGTGTAGGGGACGTAGGGTTTGATGTCATAGATGGGGGTGCCGTCCATCAGGTCCGCCCCGGACACGTGGAGCACCGGCCCCTGGGGCGTGTCCCACTCCACCCGTTCCAGCCGGACGCAGGACAGCCCGATGGGGTTGGGCCGGAAGGGGGAGCGGGTGGCGAACACCCCCATGCGCACATTGCCGCCCAGCCGGGGCGGGCGCACCGTGGGGGACCAGTCCTCCCGCCGGTTCTGGGAAAACTCCCAGATCAGCCACAGGTGGGAAAACCCCTCGATGCCCCGCAGGGCCTCCGGGTTGCGGAATTCCGGGGCGAACACCACCTGGGCCCGCAGGCCCTCCACCAGCCCCGCCTGGCGGGGAATGCCGAACTTGGTGGGAAAATCCGAGCGGATCTGAGCGATGTATTTCATGGCGCTGCGCCTCCTTCTGTCACACCCCGGCCCGGCTGTTCCGGCGGGTATGACCCATCATATCACAGCTCCCGGCCGGAAATCAACGCCTGCCGGGCCATCCGGCCAAAGGGCCCGGAACCGTCCGCCCCCCGGCCCGGGAAAACACGGGCCGGGGGGCGGTTTTTTCTGATGTCGCACAGCCTGAAGCCAGGGAGCCGTCGGCTCATCCGGGGCGATTGCCCCGGCATCGGCTCTCCCCGGCAGGCGGATGGAATCCTCCCTCGGAACTCCTGTAAACCCCGCCGCCGGTCCTCTGGCTGGTGTACCTTCAGTATAGCAGCTCCTCCCCGCCAATGATGAAGAAACCAAGTCCCGCCTGTAAAGAATCTGTGAAATTTCCCGCTCCGGCGCGGCCGCGCCCCCCGGCCCTTGACAGCCTCGCCGGGGCGCTGGTAAAATGGCCGCAGAGAGAGCCCGCGCCGCCCCCGGCGCAGGCGCGGCTTATTATGAAGGAGGCGTTCTATTATGAAATACGACATCACCGGCGGCGTATTCCCCGTGGTCATCTGCACCCTCAACGACGGGGAGCAGATGATTACCGAGCGGGGCTCCATGGCCTGGATGAGCCCCAACATGGAAATGGAGACCCGGGGCGGCGGCCTGGGCAAGATGTTCTCCCGGGCCTTCTCCGGCGAGAGCATGTTCCAGAACATCTACACCGCCCACGGCCCCGGCATGATTGCCTTTGGCTCCAGCTTCCCCGGCAAGATTCTCCCCCTCACCATCGCCCCCGGCCAGGAGATGATCCTGCAGAAGAATTCCTTCCTGGCCTGTGAGTCCGGCGTGGAGCTGTCCATCCACTTCAGCAAGAAACTGGGCGCCGGTTTCTTCGGCGGCGAGGGCTTCATCATGCAGCGCCTGTCCGGCTCCGGCGTGGCCTTCGCGGAGATCGACGGCGAGCTGGTGGAGTACACCCTGGCTCCGGGGCAGCAGATCGTGGTGGACACCGGCAACGTGGCCGGCTTCGAGCCCACCGTGTCCATGGACATCCGGCAGGTGCCCGGCCTGAAAAACAAATTCCTGGGGGGCGAGGGGCTGTTCAACACCCTGCTCACCGGCCCGGGCAAGGTGTGGCTGCAGACCATGCCCATCAGCAATGTGGCCCTGGCCATCCGCCCCTTCATCCCCACCGGCAACGGCTGAGCGGGTCAAAACCGCCGGTACTGCTTGTTTTTGGAGGATTTTGCGGTTGCTTTTTCCCCCGCGACACAGTATAATGAGCTCTGCCGCCGCGGCGCCTTCCGCCGCGGCAGCAGAGATTTTTACTTGATTGAGGAGTGATCACCATGCCCGAGGAGTTCAACCCCGCCCCCTCCCAGAACTTCATCCATGATTTCATCGACGAGGACATCGCTCAGGGCGGACAGTATGAGGGCATGACTGTCCACACCCGTTTCCCCCCCGAGCCCAACGGCTACCTCCACATCGGCCACTGCAAGGCCCTGACCATCGACTTCGGCACCGCGGAGAAGTACGGCGGGCTGTGCAACCTGCGCATGGACGACACCAACCCCACCAAGGAGGACACCGAGTACGTGGACGCCATCCAGGAGGACATCCACTGGCTGGGCTTTGACTGGGGGGACCGGTTCTACTACGCCTCGGACTACTTTGAAAAGATGTATGAGTACGCCGAGGAGCTGATCCGCAAGGGGCTGGCCTACGTCTGCCAGCTCTCCCCGGAGGAGTTCAAGCAGAATCGCGGCACCATCGGCGTGCCCGCCACCTCCCCCTACCGGGACCGCCCGGTGGAGGAGTCCCTGGATCTGTTCCGCCGGATGCGGGCCGGGGAGTTTACCGAGGGCTCCATGACCCTGCGGGCCAAGATCGACCTGGCCAGCGGCAACTTCAACATGCGCGACCCGGTGATCTACCGCATCAACTTCGCCCACCACCACCGCCAGGGGGACAAGTGGTGCATCTACCCCATGTACGACTTCGCCCACCCCATTGAGGACGCCCTGGAGGGCATCACCCACTCCCTGTGCTCCCTGGAGTTTGAGAACCACCGCCCCCTGTACGACTGGGTGGTGAGCAACATCTCCATCCCCTACCACAAGCCCCGGCAGATCGAGTTCTCCCGGCTGGGCATCGACCACACGGTGATGTCCAAGCGCAAGCTGCGCGCGCTGGTGGAGGAGGGCCGGGTGTCCGGCTGGGACGACCCCCGGATGCCCACCCTGTGCGGCCTGCGCCGGCGGGGCTACACTCCCCGCTCCATCCGCAACTTCTGCGAGCGGGTGGGGGTGACCAAGTCGGACAACACCATCGAGTACGCCTTCCTGGAGTACTGCCTGCGGGAGGATCTCAACGAGACCGCCCGGCGGGTGATGGCGGTGCTGCGCCCCGTCAAGCTCACCATCGTCAACTACCCCGAGGGGCAGAGCGAGTCCTTCGAGATTGAGAACAACCCCAACCGCCCGGAGGACGGCACCCGCCCCGTCACCTTCTCCAAGCATCTGTATGTGGAGGCGGAGGACTTCCTGCCCGAGCCCGTGCCCAAGTACAAGCGCCTCTACCCCGACGGCCCGGAGTGCCGGCTGAAGGGGGCCTATCTCATCCGCTGCGTGGGCTATGAGACGGACGAGGCGGGCAGCGTCACCGAGATTCTGGCCGAATACGACCCGGAGTCCCGGGGGGGCAACCCCGCCGACGGCCGGAAGGTGAAGGGGGCCACCATCCACTGGGTGGACGCCGCCACCGCCCTGGACGCCGAGGTGCGGCTGTATGACAACCTGTTCTCCGACCCCGACCCCGATGGGGCGGACAAGAACTTCCTGGACTGCCTCAACCCCAACTCCCTGGAGGTGCTCACCGGCGCCAAGGTGGAGGCCGGCCTGGCGGGCGCCCAGAGCGCCGACCGCTTCCAGTTCCTGCGCCAGGGCTACTTCTGTGCCGACAGCAGGGACTCCGCCCCCGGCCATCTGGTGTTCAACCGGGCCGTGGGCCTGAAGGACAGCTTCAAGCCCCAGGGCAAATGAGCGCACCAGCGGGCAAATACTGTGAAACCGGGCCCCCACGGCGGGGGCCCGGTTCTTTTGTGGCGGCAGGGGCGTGAACGAACCGTAAACACTTTCTCCCGGGCATGGACTTTTTCCGTCAGATATGGTATACTGTGTGGAACTGTGTCCTGAACTGTGAGGAGGATGGGCTGTGCGGACGGATATTCTGGGCGTCGCCTTTGACAATACGACCATGGACGAGGCAGTGGGCCGGGCCATGTCCCTGCTGGAGCAGGAGGGCCCCCACCTGGTGGTCACCCCCAACCCCGAGATCGTCCGGCTGGCCCAGTCCGACCGGGAATTCGCCGGCCTCATCGCCGGGGCCGACCTGGTGCTGCCCGACGGCGTGGGCATCCTCTACGCCGCCAAAATCCTGGGCCGGCCGCTGAAGGCCCGGGTGCCCGGGGTGGACTTCGCCTCCGCCCTGATGGACGCCATGGCCAAAACCGGCAAGCGCCTGTTCCTGCTGGGCGCCAAGCCCGGCGTGGCGGAGGAGGCCGCCCGGCGGCTGGCCGGGCAGCACCCCGGCCTCATCGTCTGCGGCACCCATGACGGCTATTTCCAGGAGGACGCCCCGGTGGTCCAGGCCATCCGGGCAGCTAGGGCAGACGTGGTCTTTGTCTGCCTGGGGGCCCCCAAGCAGGAGAAGTGGGCCGCCGCCCACGGGGCGGATACGGGCGCCCGCCTCTTCGTGGGCCTGGGCGGTTCCCTGGACGTGTTCGCCGGCCAGGTGGAGCGGGCCCCGAAAGGATGGCAGAAGCTGGGGCTGGAATGGCTCTACCGCACCATCCGCCAGCCCTCCCGCCTCAAGCGGGTGGCAAAACTGCCCCTGTTCCTCTGCTCCGCGGTGGGGGCCAGACTGAAAGGAAAGTGACAGCCCATGGCGGGCAGATTGATTGTCTTTGAAGGGACGGACGGCTCGGGCAAGTCCACCCAGTTTCACCTGGCCTGCCAGGCGCTGCAGGCGGCGGGCCGGGAGTTTCGCACCTGCGTCTACCCCCAGTATCAGGAGGAGTCCTCCGCCCTGATCCGCATGTACCTGGGCGGCAAGTTCGGCACCCGCCCCTCCGATGTGAACGCCTACGCCGCCTCCACCTTCTTTGCCGTGGACCGGTATGCCGGCTACAAGCAGCACTGGGGCTCCCACTACGAAAACGGCGGGCTGATGCTCCTGGACCGGTACACCACCTCCAACGCGGTGCACCAGTCCTCCAAGCTCTCCCCGGCGGAGCGGGAGGCCTTCTTCCGCTGGCTGGCCGACTTTGAATACGGCGCGCTGGGCCTGCCCGCCCCCGATCTGGTGCTGTGGCTGGACATGCCCATCCCCCTGGCGGTGGCCAACCTGCGCCGCCGGGAGCAGGCCACCCACACCACCGCCGACATCCACGAGGTGGACACCGGCTACCTCTCCGCCTGCCGGGACGCCGCCGCCCAGGCCGCGGACTTTTTCGGCTGGCGGCGCATCTCCTGCGTGGACAGCGGCGGGGCCCTGCGCCCGCCGGAGGACATCCACCGGGAGATCCTCTCCCTGATCCTGTGAACCGGCCCGGGCGGCACAGACCGCCCCGGGTTTTGAAAGGAGACTCGGAACATGGTATACATTCTGCTGGCCCCCGGCTTTGAGGAGGCGGAGGCCCTGGTCCCCGCCGACCTGCTGCGCCGGGCCGATGTGCCCGTCTGCCTCACCGGAGTGGGGGGCGCCTGCATCACCGGCGCCCACGGCGTCCGGGTGATGGCCGATGAAATGCTGGAGTATATCTCTCCGGAACCCGGCGACACGCTGGTGCTCCCCGGCGGCCCCGGCGTGGCCGCCCTGGAGGGCAGCGGCGCCGTTCAGGCCCTGGTGCGCCGGGCCGCCGAAGAGGAGGGCATGTATCTGGCCGCCATCTGCGCCGCCCCCACGCTGCTGGCCCGGATGGGCCTGCTCCGGGGCCGCCGGGCGGTGTGCTACCCCGGCATGGAGGGCGATCTGTCCGCCAACGGGGCCATCCCCTGTATGGACCAGTCCACGGTGGGGGACGGGAAGTTCCTCACCGGCCGGGCCCCCGGCTCCGCCTTTGACTTCGGCCTGGCCCTGGTGGAGCTGCTGTCCGGCCCCCAGGCCGCGGCCCGGGTGCGCCGGGACGCCCACTATCACGGCTGAACCCCCTCTGTTCTGTCCGGGCAGAAAAAACGGAGGGGCGTCGCCCCTCCGCTTTCCCCGGTCCGCGCCGGATGTATGCCATCGCCCCGGCGCGGGCCATCCCCGGGCGCGGGCGCTCAGCAGCAGCCGTCGCCGCAGCCGCAGCTGTTGCCGCAGCCGTTGCCGGCAAAGCCGTTGCCACCGCCGCAGCAGCAGCACAGAATGAGCACCAGGATGATGATCCACCAGCAGCCGCCGAACCCGTTATTGTTGCCACAACACATGTTCTCGTCACCTCACATTTGATATCCGGTAACAGGTACCGGCTCGGACGCCGCTCCGGCTGGAACGGCGCCCGAGGCGGCACCCGGCCCCGTCTCTGCGTTATCCTATGTGGAGACGGCACAATGGGTTCCTCCCCGCCGCGCAGCCGCGGCCCCTCCCTTTCCAATCCCGGGATGCGCCCCCCGCGCGTCCCAATCGACATTACGATAGGAGCGAAACGCCATGGCAGAAGAACACCGCGCCCCGGCTTCCGGGCAGCAGCCCCAGCGCCAGCGCCGGGTCACCCGGCAGCACAGCCGCAAGTCCAAAGTGGCCGGCGCCTTTTTGTACGTACTGTTTGTCATCGGTCTGTCCGCCGTGCTGGCCACGGTGGGCTGGGTCTGGGCCAACGACCTGCTGGCCCTGAACAAGGAGTACACCTCCGCCATCATCACCGTCCCCGATGACGCCATCACCTACACCCAGGAGACGGACGAGGACGGCAACACCTACACCGTGTCCAAGGCGGACATGGATGAAATCGTGGACCAGCTGAAGGAAAACGGACTGATCCAGTACAAATTCCTGTTCCAGCTCTACTCCATGTTCTCCAACGCCGACGAGAAGATCGTGGCCGGCACCTACGAGCTGAACACCGATATGGACTACCGGGCCCTGGTGACCAACATGAGCTCCTCCTCTTCCACCCGGCAGACCATCGACCTGACCATCCCCGAGGGCTACACCATCGACCAGATCTTCACCCTGCTGGACGAGGAGGGTGTGTCCACCGTGGAGCAGCTGCAGGAGACGGCCGCCACCCATGACTATGCCTTTGACTTCCTGGATGACATTCCCCTGGGGGACTACCACCGGCTGGAGGGCTACCTCTTCCCGGACACCTACACCTTCTATCTGGGCGAGGACCCCCTGTATGTCATCAACAAGATGCTGGTGAACTTCTACAACCGCATGGAGGAGTACTTCCCCAACTTCACCGAAGAGAGCCAGTACTCCCTCCACGACATCGTCATCATCGCCTCCATGATCGAGAAGGAGACCGACGGCGAGGACTACCGGGACATCGCCTCCGTCATCTACAACCGGCTGGAGACCCCCGGCGCCGAGACCGCCGGCTATCTGCAGATCGACGCCACCCTGGTGTATATCAACGGCGGCAAGGTGCCCACCGACGCCGACCGGCAGATCGACTCCCCCTACAACACCTACCTGTATCAGGGCCTGCCCGCCGGCCCCATCTCCAACCCGGGCATGGAGTCCCTGTACGCCGCCATGAATCCCAACGACACCGGCTACTTCTACTACGTCCTCAACCCGGAGACCGGCCTGCACGACTTCAGCCGCACCCTGGTCGAGCACCAGGCCAAGGTGGAGCAGTACGCCAATGCCGCCGCTGCCGATGAATAAGCCGGAGCTGCTCTCCCCCGCTGGGGACATGGAGCGGTTGGAGATGGCCCTGGCCTATGGGGCGGACGCGGTATACCTGGCGGGCAGCGCCTTCGGCATGCGGGCCTTCGCCGGCAATTTCGACCGCCCCGGCCTGGCCCGGGCGGTGGAGCTGGCCCACGCCAGAGGGGTCCGGGTCCATGTGACCTGCAACACCCTGGCCCGCAACGACGAGATCGCCCGGCTGCCGGAGTACCTGGAGTATCTGGACTCCATCGGGGTGGACGCGGTCATCGCCGCCGGTGTGGACGTGCTGCGCCTGTGCCAGCGCCACGCCCCCCATGTCCAGATCCACATGTCCACCCAGACGGGCATCACCAACTACGAGATGGTGCGGGTGTGGCACGAGCTGGGGGCCAGCCGGGCCATCCTGGCCCGGGAGCTGTCCCTGGACGAGGTGGCGGAAATCTGCGCCAGGGCCCCCCGGGGCATGGAGGTGGAGGCCTTCGTCCACGGGGCCATGTGCGTGAGCTGGTCCGGCCGGTGCCTGCTGTCCAACTATATGACCGGCCGGGACGCCGGCCGGGGGGCCTGCGCCCAGCCCTGCCGCTATCAGTACGCCCTGGTGGAGGAAAAGCGGCCCGGGGAGTACTTCCCCATCGCGGAGGAAAACGGGGAGACCTTCATCCTCAACAGCCGGGACATGTGCATGATCGACCACGTGCCCGAGCTGATGGCCGCCGGCCTCCACTCCCTGAAGATCGAGGGGCGGGCCAAGAGCGCCTATTACACCGGCATGGTCACCGCCGCCTACCGCCACGCCATCGACGCCGCCGCCCAGGGCCAGCCCCTGGACCCGGTGTGGCGGGACGAGGTGGACAAGGTGAGCCACCGGCACTACTCCACCGGCTTCTACTTCGGCTCCCCCGGCCAGTACACCGACTCCGCCCGGTATGTCCGGGACTGGCAGGTGCTGGCGGTGGTGCTGGGCTGCGATGAGAACGGCCGCGCCCTGCTGTCCCTGCGCAACAAATTCTCCGCCGGGGACGAGATCGAGGTGGTGGGCCCGGACGTGGCCGCCTTTCCCCTCACCGCCCCCATGATGGCCCAGGAGGACGGCCAGCCCCTGGCCCAGCCCCGCCATCCCCAGATGCGCTTTGTCATGCAGCTGCCCCGGCCGGTGCCCCCCCTGTCCATTCTCCGGGCCTGCCGCCCCAATTCCTGAGAGGAGCTGACCGCCTTGGACATCCGAACCGCCCGCCTGTCCGACCTGGAGGAGCTGGCCCGGGTGGAGGCTCTGTGCTTTCCCCCGGCGGAGGCCGCCGGACGGGAGGCCATCCTGGGCAGGCTGCGCGCCTACCCCGGCCACTTCTGGCTGCTGTTTGACGCTGGCCGGCTGGTGTCCTTTGTGGACGGGCCGGTGACCGGCCAGGCCGACCTGGCCGACTGGATGTATGACGACCCCGCCGTCCACGACGAGGGCGGGGCCTGGCAGATGATCTTCGGGGTGAACACCATCCCGGAGTACCGCAGGCGGGGCTGCGCCGGAACGCTGCTGCGCCGAGCCGTGGACGACGCCGCGGCCCAGGGCCGGAAGGGGCTGGTCCTCACCTGCAAGCCCGCCCTAGTCCGCTACTACGCATCCTTCGGCTTTGCCGACGAGGGCATGTCCCCCTCCACCCACGGCGGCGCCGCCTGGCACCAGATGCGGCTGACCTTCTGAAATTTTCCCCCGCGCCCTCCCGGGGCGGCCCCAGTTCAGCGGCCGCCCCGGATTTTTTGTTGTCTTTTCCCCCCAAGCCCTGTATAATAGTTGAATACGTCATATCACCGCGCTCACCCCGCGGTCCGGGAGGTCCTTTCCTTGCTCAACGCCATGCTCCGCCGGTTCATCCCCGACTATCAGAAGACCGGCGACCCGGAGGTGCGCCGGCGCTACGGCGTGCTGGCCGGCGCCGTGGGCATCCTGCTCAACCTGCTGCTCTTCGCCGGCAAGCTGGCCGCCGGCCTGATCTCCGGCGCCATCTCCGTCACCGCCGACGCCTTCAACAACCTGTCCGACGCCGCCTCCTCGGTGGTCACCCTGGTGGGCTTTCGCATGGCCGGCCAGAAGGCGGACGCCGACCACCCCTTCGGCCACGGCCGGATGGAATATCTGGCGGGGCTCATCGTATCCCTGCTCATCCTGCTGGTGGGGGTGGAGCTGGGCAAGAGCTCCTTTGAGAAGATCCTCCACCCGGAGGACACCCTGCTCACCCCTCTCACCATCGGCATTCTGGTGGTGTCCATTCTGGTCAAGCTGTGGATGAGCTGGTTCCAGTCCGCCCTGGGCCGGCGCATCTCCTCCCAGACCCTCCGGGCCACCTGTGTGGACTCCCGGTCGGACGCCATCGCCACCGCCGCGGTGCTCCTGGGGCTGGCCATCTCCCGGCTGACCCACCTGCCCCTGGACGGCTGGATCGGCCTGCTGGTGGCGGTGTTCATCCTCAAGTCCGGCTTCGGCGCCGCCAAGGCCACCCTGGACCCCCTGCTGGGCCAGGCCCCCGACCCGGACACCGTCAAGGCCATCGAGGACGTCATCCTCAGCCACCGGCAGGTGGTGGGCATCCACGACCTGGTCATCCACGACTACGGCCCGGGGCGGCGGATGATGAGCGTCCACGCCGAAGTGGCCGCCGATGCGGACATTTTAGAGGTGCACGACGTCATCGACCACATCGAGCGGGAGCTGAACCGCCGGTTCCGCATCGAGGCGGTGATCCACATGGACCCCATCCAGATCGGCAACCCCGAGGTGGACCGGCTGCGGGAGCTCACCAAGCAGCTGGCCCTCCAGGTGGACCCCTCCCTCACCATCCACGACTTCCGCATCACCGCCGGCCCCCTGCACACCAACCTCATCTTCGACGTGGTGGTGCCCTACGAGGTCAAGCTCACCGAGGACGAGGTGAAGCAGCAGCTGTCCCAGAAGCTGCGGGAGCAGGACGAGCGGTACCACGCCGTCATCCAGGTGGACCGCAGCTATGTGCTGTGAGGGGCGGCGCTGCCGGAGAATTCACACTTTGTCTATACAATTTCCCCGGAATGCGGTATAATTCCCGTAGATTCTTTTGTGCCCTGACACCGTGGGAACAACAGGAAAGAGGTGCCTTTTATGCCCACCAAAGTTTTGATTGTGGAGGACGACAAGAACATTGCCGACCTGCTGCGCATCTATCTGGAAAAAGAGCAGATGGAGTGCCAGATCGCCGGGGACGGCCTGGCCGGGCTGGACAAGTTCCACGCCTTCCAGCCCGATCTGGTGCTGCTGGACATCATGCTGCCCGGCATGGACGGCTGGTCCGTGTGCAAGAAGATCCGGGAGACCGCCAAGACCCCCATCATCATGCTCACCGCCAAGGGCGAGCTGGAGGACAAGGTGGCCGGCCTGGAGATGGGTGCGGACGACTACATCACCAAGCCCTTTGAGATGAAGGAGGTGCTGGCCCGGGTCCACGCGGTGCTGCGCCGCTTCGGGGGCGAGGAGCAGAACGCCGAGCGCAAGCTCTCCTTCGACAAGCTGGTCATCAACCTGGACTCCTATGAGCTGCTGGTGGACGGCAAGCGGGTGGACACCCCGCCCAAAGAGCTGGAGCTGCTCTACCACCTGGCCTCCTCCCCCAACCGGGTATTCACCCGCAACCAGCTGCTGGACGAGGTGTGGGGCTTTGACTACTTCGGGGACAGCCGCACCGTGGACGTGCACATCAAGCGCCTGCGGGAAAAGCTGGAGGGGGTCAGCGACCAGTGGTCCCTGAAAACCGTCTGGGGCGTGGGCTACAAGTTTGAGGTGAACGCCCAGTGAAAAGCATGTACGGCCGGCAGTTTGCCACCATGGCCGGCATGATCCTGCTGTCCTTCCTCATGCTGGGGGCCTCTTTCGCCACCCTGAGCTATCAGTACACCATCAAGGACAAGCAGGACTCCATGGGCCGCAGCGCCAGCATCATCGCCGCCTACACCTCCGCCTTCATCAACGAGAACGGGGAGTACTCCTGGCGGGAGGACGTCTTTCAGGGCCAGCTGAGCTACCTGGCCCTGGCCACCGACGTGCACATCCTGGTGAGCACCCCGGACGGGACGGTGGTCTACGCCACCGACGGCGTCAGCGAGCTGACCGCGCTGGAGGGGAGCACCATCCCCCAGCAGATCCTCTCCGACACCCTGGCGGGCTCCTTTGCCGGCCCCACCAGGCTGGGCGGGATGTACAGCCGGTCCCGGTATCTGGTGAGCCTGCCCATCACCAGCGGCAGCTTTGTCCAGGGGCTGGTGCTGGTGTCCTGCGAGGCGTCTGAGATCAGCAGCATGTGGCGGGACCTGTCCGCCATCTTCCTGGTCACCGCCGCCGCCGTCATCCTCATCGCCGCCATCATCAGCTCGGTGACCAGCATGCGCCAGTCCAAGCCCATCAAGGAGATCGCCGCCGCCGCCCGGCAGTTCGGCCACGGCGAGCTGAACGTGCGGGTGGACGTGGGCAAACGCCGGGACGAGGTGGGCGAGCTGGCCGACGCCTTCAACGCTATGGCTGACTCCCTGGCCAAGAGCGAGCAGCGCCGCACCGAATTCATCGCCAACGTCTCCCACGAGCTGAAAACCCCCATGACCACCATCGCCGGCTTTGCCGACGGCATTCTGGACGGCACCATCCCCCCCGACAAGGAGCAGCAGTACCTCCAGGTCATCTCCTCGGAGACCCGGCGGCTGTCCCGGCTGGTGCGCTCCATGCTGGACCTGTCCCGGCTGCAGTCCGACGAGCGGGCCGCCCAGCAGCAGTTCGATATCAGCGAGACCATGCTCCAGGTGCTGGTGAGCCTGGAGAGCAAGATCACCGCCAAGAACCTGGAGGTGGACACCCAGCTGCCCGACAACCCGGTGCAGGTGTGGGGCGATCAGGACGCCATCACCCAGGTGTGCTACAATCTGCTGGACAACGCCATCAAATTCTCCCCGGAGAGGGGCACCCTGTCCATCGCCATCACCACCAAGGGCTCCAAGGCCTATACCTCCATCCGCAACCAGGGCGAGACCATCGCCCCGGAGGAGCTGCCCCTGATCTTCGACCGGTTCCACAAGACCGATCACTCCCGCAGCGCCGACCGGGACGGCGTGGGCCTGGGGCTGTATATCGTCAAGACCATCCTCAACAGCCACAAAGAAAACATCACCTGTACCAGTGAGAACGGTGAAACCAATTTCACCTTCACCCTCACCCGGGCGTGAGCCCGCCCCTTCCGGCCGGAGCGGATCCGGCCGCAGTACTCCCTCAGGAGGTTCCGATGCAAAACCATCTTTCCTACCGCTGGCCCACCGGGCCCAGCGCCACTCCCCCTGCCCCGCCCCAGCGCCCCCGGCGGCGTCTGGGCCGGGCCGGCCGGATCACACTGCTCGTCCTGGGCTGTGCCGCCGGGCTGGCCGGGCTGATCCTGGCCGCCTTCTGGGGCATGATGTTCCTGGCGGGCCACGTGATCGGCGGCCAGGAGTCCTCCGCCCCCCGGCCCAGCTACTCCATCTCCCGCCCCCAGGAGGAGGACTGGTCGCCGGACGAGCTGCCCTGGGGCGAGCCGGACCCGGAGGCAGAGCTGTCCCTGAGCCGGAGCTCCCAGCAGGTCCTCACCCCCCAGGAGATCTACCAGTCCGTGCTGCCCTCGGTGGTGTGCGTCCAGGCCAGCCGGGGCGGCACATACAGCGTGGGCTCTGGCGTTATCGCCTCCGCCGACGGCTATATCATCACCAACTACCACATCCTCCAGCGGGGTACGGACATCAGCGTCATGCTGCTGTCCAATCAGCTGGTGTACGACGCGGTGCTGGTGGGCTATGACGAGGAGCTGGATCTGGCCGTGCTGAAGGTGGACGCCCCCGACCTCACCCCCGCCCGGCTGGCCGACTCCGACCAGCTCCAGGTGGGGGACCAGGTATACGCCATCGGCAATCCCATGGGCTATCTCTACGGCACCATGACCGAGGGCATCGTCTCCTCCCTGGCCCGAGAGGTGGAGGTGTCCGATCACGACATGACCCTCATCCAGACCTCCGCCGCCCTGAACTCGGGCAACTCCGGCGGGGCGCTGGTGGACGTGTACGGCCAGGTGGTGGGCATCACCTCTGCCAAGATCACCGGCGTCAGCGACGACGTGGTCACCGAGGGCATCGGCCTGGCCATCCCCATCACCGACAGCCTGCCCTTCCTCAACCACATCATCCAGACCGGCGAGACCTGCCGCCCCGCCCTGGGGGTCATGTGCAGCATCTACACCACCGGCACCCGGCAGCAGGTGGTGATCACCGAGATCACCCCCGGCTCCCCGGCGGAGGGCATCCTCCAGGTGGACGACCAGGTGTTGGCCGTCAACGGCCGGCAGGTGGATACCTTCTACCAGCTCAGCCGGGCGCTGAACGCCGCCGGCGTGGGGGGCACCGTGGAGCTCACCGTCCTGCGGGACGGCGATGAGATCACCGTGTCCGTCACCCTGTACGACAGCCTCACCGCCGGCACCGGTTCCTGAACCCTTCCCGCCCCCCGGCCCGGCAGACCGGGGGGCGGTTTTCACTCCCACACCCCCACGAGAGGAGGCTGACCATGGATCAAAACGACGTGCTGTCCCTGCTGGCCGGCCGGACCGGCTGGCTGTCCGGCCAGGAGATGAGCCAGGCCCTGGGCGTCACCCGGGCGGCGGTGTGGAAGCAGGTGGATCAGCTGCGCCGGGAGGGCTGGCCCATCCAGTCCTCCACCCGGCTGGGATACCGCCTGTCCGGGCCGCCCCCCTGTCTGTCCGCCCCCTGCCTGTCCGCCCTGCTGCCCCCGGACAGCCTGTTTGCCGGGAAGATCCAGGTCTTTTCCAGCGTGGACTCCACCAACACCCGGCTGAAGGCCCTGGCCGCCGACGGCGCCCCGGAGGGCACCGTGGTGCTGGCCGAAGCCCAGAGCGCCGGCCGGGGCACCCGGGGCCGCTGCTTCTACTCCCCGGCGGGCCAGGGGCTGTATCTGTCCGTCCTGCTGCGCCCCCGGGTGGAGCTGGAGCAGCTGCTCACCCTCACCGGCTGGGCCGCCGTGGCCCTGGGGGAAGGCATCCAGGCCGCCTGCGGCGCCCGGGCGGACATCAAGTGGCTCAACGATCTCTACCTCAACGGCCGCAAGCTGTGCGGCATTCTCACCGAGCTGTCCCTGCTGGGGGAGAGCGGGGAGCCGGACTACGTGGTGCTGGGGGCGGGGGTCAACCTCACCCAGAGCCGGGCGGACTTTGCCGCCCAGGGGCTAGGGGACATCGCCACCTCCCTGGCCTTGGAGGGCTTTGCCCCAGAGCGGCACCACCTGGCCGCCTGCGTGCTCTCCGCCCTGGAGGAGATGGTCCGGGCCTTCCCCCGGCAGGCCCCCCAGTGGCTGGCCCGATACCGCTCCCACTGCCTCACCCCGGGCCGCCGGGTGGCGTTTCAGGACGGGCCGGAACAGCGCACCGGCACCGCCGTGGCGGTGGACGACCGGTTTTCCCTGGTGATCCGGGGGGATGACGGGGTAATCCGCACCCTCTCCTCCGGCACTGTCACCCTGATCTGAGTTCTATGACACAGGAGGTCCCGCTATGAACGCAGCCCAACGCCGCAGCCAGATCCTTCAGCTCCTCCGGGAGTCCCGCCGCCCCCTGTCCGCCTCCGCCCTGGCCGGCGGGCTGGGGGTGAGCCGCCAGATCATCGTGGGGGACGTGGCCCTGCTCCGGGCCGCCGGGGCGGACATCACCGCCACCCCCCGGGGCTATGTGATCCTCTCCCCCTCCGGCCTGGTGCGCCGGGTGGCGGTGCGCCACCGCCCGGACCAGATGGAGCGGGAGCTCACCCTCATGGTGGACCAGGGCTGCACCGTGCTGGACGTGATGGTGGAGCACCCGGTGTACGGCCAGCTCACCGGCCGGCTGGACCTGTCCTCCCGGCACGATGTGGCCGAGTTCACCCGCCGGGTGTCCGACAGCCGCTCCCAGCCCCTGGCCGCCCTCACCGACGGCATCCACCTGCACACCCTCTCCTGCCCGGACGAAGCGGCCTGGCAGCGGGTGCGCCAGGCCCTGGAGCAGGCGGGATTCCTCCTCACCTGAGGGCTTCGCAACCATCGGTTGCGAAAACTTCCAGCCCCGGCTGGTGGCGCGCAACCGGGCTTTCTGGTATGTTGACCTTGGAAAGGCTGTCAACGCTTCCGGACAGAGGGAGGACAAGACCATGAAACTGAGTGAAAAAATCTACTACTACCGCAAGAAGGCCAAGCTCTCCCAGGAGGAGCTGGCCGCCCGGGTGGGGGTGTCCCGCCAGGCGGTGAGCAAGTGGGAGCTGGGAGACGCCACCCCGGAGCTGGACAAGCTGGTGGCCCTGGCCAGGGCCTTCGGCGTCACCACCGACGAGCTGCTCAGCCCCGATGAGCCGGAGGACGCCCCCCAGGGGGACGGCGCCCAAGGGGCGCAGGATCCCTCCGGCGGCGGCTATGCTTATGGATCCCAGCCCGGCGCCGCCCCTCCTCCCCCGGCGGGCTGGCACGGCCTGGGCTTTCTGGAGCGGCTGATCCGGCGCTGGGGCTGGCTGGCGGGGGTGTACATCGCCCTGTCCGGCCTGGGCCTCACCATTGTGGGCGCCCTGGCCCGGTTCGCCTTCTCCCGGATGTTTGCCGTCACCGCCAGTGACATCCTGGACGACATGATGGGCGGTATGCTGGACGGCACGGGGGGCGGCTGGACCGTCTCCGTCCCAGACGGCTGGGAAGGGGTGCTCTCGGGCATGGCCGACACGGCCGCCGGGGTGGACGGCATGGGCCAGGTCACCGTGGCCATCGCCACCGCCATCCTGGTGATCGGGGTGGTAACGATGGCCGCCGGGGTCGTCCTGGCGGTGTGGCTGTACCGGAGGGGGGCCGGCCGGCGCTGACCCCCATATCAAGCAGAAAACCCCGGCGGGGCCAGGCGGCCCCGCCGGGATTTCTGTTTTTCCAAATGATCGCCTTTTGAACGCCCCTCACAGCCGCAGCCCCTTCACATCCTTGATCCGGGAGAGGATGCTGTTGCAGGTGCAGCTCACCACCCCCGGCAGCCGGTCCACGACCTGGGAGATGAAGGCCTCCATCTCCTCCCCGGAGGCGGCCACGGCGTGGACGTGGAGCTTGCTGCGCCCGGTGACCCGGTACACCTGGGTCACCGTGTCGTTGTCCCGGAGGATGGCGGCCACCTGGGCGAAGGCCTCCGGCCGGGTCTCGATCTCAAAATAGCAGGACACCGCCCCGCTGATCTTCTGGGGGTTGACGATGGTGGTGTACTCCTCGATGACCCCCCGCTGCTCCAGCGCCTGGATGCGGGCCTTCACCGCCACCCGGGAGACGCCCACCTTCTGCCCGATGTCCGAGTAGGACAGCCGGGCGTTTTCAATGAGCAGCGTCACAATCTTCCGATCCAGCTCGTCCAGTCCCTCCAGGAACATCCCGGATCCCTCCCCTCGCCGTTTCCTCCATCATACTCCCTTCCGGGCAAAATGTAAACCAGAGATTGACGGCGCGGCTCCATGCTGGTACAATGGTTTCAAAACGTAAGTTTTAAGTTTCTAATAGAAAGAATGACCTGGCATGGATCGTGATCTCACCCGGGGCCCCGTCATGGGCTCCATGCTGCGCTTTGCCGTGCCCATGATCCTGGGCAACCTGCTGCAGCAGTGCTACAACGTGGCGGACACCCTCATCGTCAGCTGGTACCTGGGCCCCGACGCCCTGGCGGCGGTGGGCTCCGCCTTCACCCTGATGACCTTCCTCACCTCCATCCTGCTGGGGCTGTGCATGGGCAGCGGGGCGGTGTTCTCCATCCGCTTCGGCCAGCGGGACGAGGCCGGGCTGGCGGAAAGCGCCCGGGCCTCCTTCCTGCTCATCGCCGTCCTCACCCTGGTCCTCACCCTGGGCGCCTTCCTGTGCCTGGACGGGATCCGGCTCTTCCTGCGGGTGGCGGACACGGACATCTGGATGCTAATGCGGGAGTATCTGGCCGTGATTTTCTGGGGGATCGCCGCCACATTCCTGTACAACTACTTTGCCTGCTATCTCCGGGCCCTGGGCAACTCGGTGGTTCCGCTGCTCTTCCTGGCGCTGTCCGCCGTGCTGAACATCGCCCTGGACCTCTGGTTCGTGGTGGGGCTGGGCCGGGGGGTGGCCGGGGCGGCCCAGGCCACGGTAATCGCCCAATACGTCTCCGGAGTAGGCTTGGGAGTCTACGCCCTGGGGCGCTGCCCCCAGCTGCGCCCCCGCCGGGGGCAGTGGGGCGTGCGCTGGTCCAGCGTAAAGGAAATCGCCGGCTTCTCCCTGCTCACCTGCGTGCAGCAGTCGGTGATGAACCTGGGCATCCTCATGGTGCAGGGCCTGGTGAACAGCTTTGGGGACACCGTCATGGCGGCCTTCGCCGCGGCAGTGAAGATCGACGCCTTCGCCTATCTGCCGGTGCAGGACTTCGGCAACGCCTTTTCCACCTTCATCGCCCAGAACTACGGCGCCCGGAACCGGGCGCGCATCCGGGCGGGACTGCGGGGGGCGGTGCTGGTGTCGGTGGGGTTCTCCCTGGCCATTTCCGCCCTGGTGTGGATCTTCGCCCGGCCCCTCATGGCACTGTTCGTCTCCGGCTCCCAGGAGGCCATCCTCCAGGCCGGGGTTGGCTATCTGCGCGTGGAGGGGGCCTTCTACTGCGGTATCGGCTGCCTGTTCCTCCTCTACGGGCTGTACCGGGCGGTGGGCCGGCCGGGGATGAGCGTGGTGCTCACCGTCATCTCCCTGGGCACCCGGGTGGCCCTGGCCTACCTGCTCTCCGCCATCCCCGCCTTTGGGGTGTACGGCATCTGGTGGTCGGTGCCCATCGGCTGGCTGCTGGCCGATGTCACCGGCTTTGTCTGCTACCGCGTCATGAGGCAGGCGATCCTGCCCTGGCCGGACTCCCCCGCCGGGGAAAAAACAGTTGACTTTCCTCCCCGGGATGGATATGATAGTCTGCATCAGGTGTCTTGACACCTGACCAGACTATTGCAGACACGGGGGATGACCCATGGAAAAGCTAAAGGCCTTTCTGAGGCGGAAGGATATCGAGATCTCGCTGCGCCGGTACGGCATTGACGCGTTGGGCGCCATGGCCCAGGGCCTGTTCTGCTCCCTGCTCATCGGCACCATTCTCAACACCCTGGGCACCCAGCTGGGGGTGGAGTTCCTGGTCACCGTGGGGGGCTATGCCTCCGCCATGAGCGGCCCGGCCATGGCCATCGCCATCGGCTACGCCCTGAAGGCGCCCCCCCTGGTACTGTTCTCCCTGGCCACGGTGGGCTACGCCGCCAACGCCCTGGGCTCCACCACCCTCAGCGGCGGCTCCGGGGCGGGCGGCCCGCTGGCGGTGCTGTTCATCGCGGTCATCGCCGCCGAGCTGGGCAAGGCGGTGAGTAAAGAGACCAAAATCGACATCCTGGTCACCCCCCTGGTGACCATTCTGGTGGGGGTGGGGCTGTCCGCCTGGTGGGCCCCCGCCATCGGCACCGCCGCCACGGCGGTGGGCACCTTCGTCATGTGGGCCACCGACCTGCAGCCCTTCTTCATGGGCATCCTGGTGTCCGTGGTCATCGGCATCGCCCTCACCCTGCCCATCTCCTCTGCCGCCATCTGCGCCGCCTTCGGCCTGACGGGGCTGGCGGGGGGCGCGGCGGTGGCGGGCTGCTGCGCCAATATGGTGGGCTTCGCGGTGCTCTCCTTCCGGGAGAACCGCTGGGGCGGCCTGGTGAGCCAGGGGCTGGGCACCTCCATGCTCCAGATGGGCAACATCGTG
>CALWXH010000023.1 GCA_944385465.1 uncultured Oscillospiraceae bacterium
CGGGGGCAACCGTTGCCGGTCACCTGATACCCGTTTGCCTCGTCCACATGGAGATGGCAGCCCTTGGGGCATACGATACAGATCAGTTCCTTCATTGCTTCTCCACCTCCCGGATGGATACCGTCAGTTCCCCTTCCGCCCTGTCCAGCAGGGCCCGGGGCAGGGAGATATGCTCCATTTCACCGGGGGCCAGATGCTCCCGCTTGAAGGCGGCGATCTGGGTCTCCCCGGAGGTGACCACGATCTCGCTGTCCCCGCACACCCGGTTCACCCGGAAGAACACCTCGCACATCCTGTCCACCTGTTCCCGGCGGAGGCGCTGGGGCACGGTGTAGGTCACGCCGTCGCCGTTTTTCAGCTGCAGCAGGGCGCTCTCCCCGCCGGCGCGCTCCCCGCCCAGCACATACCGGGCGGCGGCGGCCCCCGCCCGCTGGCTCTCTGCGGTGACGAAGTCCACCAGGTCGTGGACGTGGCACACGTTGCCGCAGGCGAACACCCCGGGGAGAGAGGTCTCCATGTTCTCGTACACCACGGCGCCGTTGGTGCGCCGGTCCATCTCAATGCCCGCCTGGCGGGTGAGCTCGTTCTCCGGGATGAGGCCCACGGAGAGCAGCAGGGTGTCGCAGTCAAAGACCATCTCGGTGCCGGGGATGGGGCTGCGCCGGCCGTCCACCCGGGACACCACCACCTGCTCCACCCGGCGCTCCCCCCGGATCTCCGTCACCGTGTGGGACAGGTACAGGGGGATGTCGTAGTCGTGGAGGCACTGGACGATGTTCCGGTTCAGGCCGCTGGAGTAGGGCATGAGCTCCACGCAGGCCAGCACCTTGGCCCCCTCTAAGGTCATGCGCCGGGCCATGATGAGGCCGATGTCGCCGCTGCCCAGGATGACCACCCGGTTGCCGGGCAGCCAGCCCTCCATATTCACATACCGCTGGGCCGCCCCGGCGGTGTACACGCCGGCAGGCCGGCTGCCGGGGATGCCGATGGCCCCCCGGGTGCGCTCCCGGCAGCCCATGGCCAGCACGATGCTTCTGGCCTGCTCCACCCGGTAGCCCTCTTTTTTGCTCACCATGTGTACCTGGCGGTCGGGGGTGACCTCCAGCACCATGGCGTCCAGGCGCACCTCCACCCCGGTCTGGCCCAGCAGCTGGATGAACCGCCCGGCGTACTCCGGGCCGGTGAGCTCCTCCTTGAAATAGTGCAGGCCGAAGCCGTTGTGGATGCACTGGTTGAGAATGCCGCCCAGCTCATGGTCCCGCTCCACAATGAGGATCTTCCGCAGCCCGTTGTCCCAGGCCGCGCAGGCGGCGGACAGCCCCGCCGGGCCGCCCCCCACCACGATGAGGTCATACATGAGCTGCCCCTCCTTTCGTCTCCCGGGCCAGCATCCAGCTGCCCGCCCTGTCCTGGAGCATGTCCCCGGGGCGCTTGCCCTGCTCCCGGCACAGCAGCTCCACCACTCTCGGCCCACAGAAACCGCCCTGGCACCGGCCCAGGCCGGCCCCCGCCCGGCGCTTCACCCCGTCCACAGACCGGGGCGGGATGGGCGAGTGGATGGCGTCCAGGATCTCCCCTTCCGTCACCGTCTCGCACCGGCAGATCACCCGGCCGTAGGCGGGGTTGGCCGCCACCAGCGCGGCCTTCTCCTCCGCCGACAGGCGGTTGAAGCGCACCCGCTTCCGGGTGTTCTGGAAGCGCTCCTTCTCCCTCAGCTCCAGCCCGTCCCGGGACAGCAGCTGGGCCAGGTACTCCGCCACTGCCGGGGCCGCGGACAGCCCCGGGGAGCAGATGCCCGCCGCCTCAAAAAAGCCGGGGGCGCCCTCCACCGGACCGATGACAAAGTCCCCCGTGTCCGCCACGGCGCGCACGCCGGCAAAGTTCCGGATGGACTGGCGGAAATCGATGGAGGGCACCGACTCCGCCGCCCGCTCCCGCACATAGCCGAGACCGGCGGCGGTGTTCCGGGTGTCCTCCCCGTCCACCACCTGGGCGTTGGGGCCCACGATGAGGTTGCCGTCCACCGTGGGGGCCACCAGCACCCCCTTGCCCTTCTCGCTGGGGCACTGGAAAATCACCCGGCTCACCCGGCCCCCCTCGCTCTTGTCCATCAGGTAGTACTCCCCCCGGGTGGGGTGGATGGCGTAGGGGCAGGGGGCGGCCAGGGCGTGTACCTGAGCGGCCTCCACCCCGGCGGCGGAGATCACGTACCGGCTTGCAAACACCTGGCCGCCGGCGGTGACCTTCCAGCCCTCGTCCACGCGCTCCAGGGCGGTGACCGGGTGCTCCAGATAGAACTCCACCCCGTTCACCGCCGCCGTCTCCGCCAGGGCCAGGCAGTACTCCCAGGGCATGCAGATGGCCGCCGACGGAGCGTACAGCGCGGCCACCACCTGGGGGGACAGGTTGGGCTCCATGGCCCGGGCCTCGTCCCCGGTGAGTACCTGCAGGCCGGGCACGCCGTTTTCCACGCCCCGGCGGTACAGCTGCTCCACCATGGCCTTCTGCTCCTGGCTGAAGGCCAGCACAAAGGAGCCGATGGGCTCATAGGGCACGTCCAGATCCCGGCACAGCTGCCGGGCCAGCTCCACCCCCCGCACGTTCAGCCGGGCCATGAGGCTGCCCGGAACCGGGTCGTAGCCCGCGTGGAGAATGGCCGAATTGGCCTTGGTCGCCCCCTGGGCCACGTCATTTTCCTTTTCCAGCACCGCCACCTTCAGCTGGTACTTGGACAGTTCGTACGCCGCCGCCGATCCCGTGATCCCGCTGCCGATGATCACTACGTCGTACATACTCTTTCACGCTCCTTCCCATAAAATCCTCAATGGCAGGCATATGCTCCGGGCCGTCACATGGCCCACACATCCGGGCTGGTGGCGGACACCGCCACCGCGCCGGCGGCCAGGGCCGCCGTCACGTCCTCCTTCTCCCGGATCAGGCCGCCGGCAATCACCGGCTTGTCCACCGTCTCCATCACCTGGTGAATGATCTGGGGCATCAGGCCGGGGAGCACCTCAATGGGATCGGAGGTGTCCTGGGCGTGGTGCTTCTGGATGTTCTCCAGGGCCATGGAGTCCAGCAGGAAAAAGCGCTGCACGGACACCAGCCCCAGCTCCTTGGCCCGGCGGGTCAGCCCCGCCTTGGTGGACAGCACCCCGTCGGCCACGGTGCCGTGGGCGATGAAGTCCACGCTCACCTCCCGGGAGGCCAGCCCCTCCACCAGATCCATATGGACAAAGACAGCCTTGCCTGCCGCGTGGGCCCGCCTTGTGAGCATGCCCACCGTGACGATATCGCCAAAGAGCAGGAAGATCACGGGCACGTCGCTGTCCAGCGCGGCGGACAGCCCCTCCTCATCCTTCACCGAGGCGATAATCGGGTTCTTCGCCAGCAGTTCCAGCACCGTCTGGCGATCTACT
This sequence comes from uncultured Oscillospiraceae bacterium, assembly GCA_944385465.1. Lineage (GTDB taxonomy): Bacteria > Bacillota > Clostridia > Oscillospirales > Oscillospiraceae > Enterenecus. The sequence goes on from CALWXH010000023.1 coordinate 3,420, forward strand.
CTCTCCAATTTGAAAAACCACCTTCCTATTTGCGCCGGGGTCCTTTGAGCATGAAAAAAGCGCAAGGCGGCCATAGACCGCTTTGCGCATCTCAACACTCTGCACAAGGTTATTATAGCAGGGCCCCTTTTGAAAAGCAAGGCGCTTTGCCTGTAAAAAATTTCAGCGGATTTTTATTTAGTTTCCACAAAATTGATTCACCTGTATTGACAAAATGGAGAGACTTTGCTAACTTGAAGTTAACCTATCTGCGCTCGGGAGCAAAGAGATGAGCATGACAGTCCGGTCTGGTCTGTTATGCTCTTTTTGTATGTGAGGGGGTGACTACTTCTCGTCTGTCATAGTATTCAAAGTGCTGTAGCAAAAAGAAAGGGGAGTTCGAAATGTCAACCACTAAAAAGTACAAGCGCGTACTGTGCATTGCTTTGGCTTTGATGCTAATCAGCTGCATTGTCACGATGTTGGTGCAAACCAATTTTGGGAAAGTCACGGTAAAAGAGTTGACCTGGGAAACGGAAAATGGATATGCCATGAGCGGTCTGCTCTTTGTCCCCGATGGCGCTTCCGCCGAAAACAAACTGCCTGCCATCGTTACCAGCCATGGCATGTACAATAACCGTGGCATGCAGGATGCCAACTTCGTGGAGCTGGCTCGCCGTGGCTATGTGGTGCTGGCCCAGGATATGCCCTCCCACGGCGAATCGGACAATGTGCCTGACATGGGAGGAATTCTGACTGGACTGTATGAATCGGTCAAGGTTATCGCCGATCTTCCCTATGTGGATGTGGAAAAGATCGGCATCACCGGCCACTCCCTGGGCGGCATGTCCAGCAACATGGCCGTTACCCTGGACAACGCAGCCGAGACACAATTGATTTCCGCAGTGCTGCTCAACTGCGCCGATGCCACCTATGTGGACGGCGATGGTAACTATACCAATGTGTATGGCACCCGCGACGTGGGCATCATGGCCGCCCAATACGACGAATTCTTCATGCAGGATGTGGATGAAAACGGAAACACGACCCTGCCCAAGGATTACGTGAAATACGGAAACGCCCAGTCTTTCCTGTACTTTGGCACTGATCCCTCCGGCCAGGAGCTCCGTCAGGCCGACACCGTCTATACCGAAAACATTGACGGTGAAGAGGTCATGCGTGTCATCTACAACCCGGCTATTACCCACCCCTGGGCTCACTTCAGCAAGCGCGCCACCACTGCGGTTCTCAGCTTCTTTGACCAGGCGCTGGGCGCGCCCAACCCTATTGACCCCAACAATCAGATTTGGCAGGTGAAAGAGGCCTTCAACCTGGTGGGCCTGATCGGCTTCTTCATGTTCGTGATCAGCTTTGCCATTCTGATGACCCGCACCCCCTTCTTCTCCAGTCTGCGGGAGAAAGAAGTGGTTGCCCCGCGCACCGTTACCAAACAGGGCAAGGCCTGGTATTGGGTCAGCCTGGCCGCCGGTGCCATCTTTGGCGCGGTCACCTATGTCCCCATCCTTCTTGGCGTGCATTCTTTCAATGATACGCCCGAATTTATCGCACAGGGTTCTCCCTGGGGTATGAGTATGTGGGCCGCCGCATGTGGTCTGTTTGCCATTGTTGTTATGGTGATTAGCTACTATGTCCAGGGCAAGAAAAACGGCATGAAGCCCAGCGAGGTCGGCCTGTCCATTTCCCTCCCCAAGCTGGGAAAGACCATCCTTCTGGCCATCATTGTTGTGTGTGTCTCCTTTGGCTGCGTCTTTGCGGCATACTACTTCTTCAAGGCCGATTTCCGCATCTGGGTTCTGGCTGTCAAGCCCTTCAAGCCCGGTATCCTGCTGGTCTCCTTCCTGCCCTACATGATTCTCTTCCTGATCTACTACATCGCCAACTCCGTTGCGACGAACTGCTTCAACTATAACGACATCGGCGCAAAAGGCAACCGCCGCTGGTGGGTCAACACCACCTTCACCGCGATCGGCGCTGGCCTGTCTGCTGTGATCGTTCTGCTGATCCAGTACATCCCGTTCCTGGCCGGCAACGACCTGACCTGGCGCGAGGCCAACATGCAGGTGGTCTGGCTCTTCCCCGTGGTTGTGATGCTTCCCCTGGCGGTCGTCGTCTCCCGGAAGATCTACCGCGAGACCAAGAACCCCTATCTGCCCGGCATCATCATGGGCGTCCTTGTTGCGCTAATCAGCTGTAGCAACACCCTTACCTACTCTTAAATTCAAATCCCAACAGCTCAATCAAATCAAACAGCCCCGGGAAGCCGAAAGCTTCCCGGGGCTGCCTTTTTTCTATCAGACCATTCAGTGAGCCATCCGGGCGCAGTGGAACACCTTTTTGCCCTTCTTGATGACCACGCCGTCCCCGCCGCAGTCGGCGCAGCAGAAGCGGGCGTTGGGGTCGGTGACCTTCTCGTCATTGATGGACACGCCCCCCTGCTGGATGAGCCGCCGGGCCTCGCCGTTGGAGGCGGCCAGGCCGCACTTCACCAGCAGGGTGAGCACGCCGATCTGCCCGTCGGCAAAGTCGTCCTGGCACAGCTCGGTGGTGGGCATATTGGCCTTGTCCCCGCAGCCGGCAAAGAGCGCCCGGGCGGCACACTGGGCCTTGTCCGCCTCCTCCTGGCCGTGGACCAGCTTGGTCAGCTCGAAGGCCAGGATCTCCTTGGCCCGGTTGAGCTGCTCCCCCTGCCAGGTATCCATCTCGTCGATCTGCTCCAGGGGCAGGAAGGTGAGCATGCGCACGCACTTCATCACGTCCGCGTCGTCCACGTTGCGCCAGTACTGGTAGAAGTCGTAGGGGCTGGTCTTGTCCGGGTCCAGCCACACGGCGTTGCCGGCGGTCTTGCCCATCTTGTGGCCCTGGGAGTCGGTGAGCAGGGCGATGGTCATGGCATGGGCGTCCTTGCCCAGCTTGCGGCGGATGAGTTCGGTGCCCCCCAGCATGTTGGACCACTGGTCGTTGCCGCCGAACTGCATGTTGCAGCCGTAGTGCTGGAACAGGTAGTAGAAGTCATAGGACTGCATGGGCATGTAGTTGAACTCCAGGAAGCTGAGGCCCTTCTCCATGCGCTGCTTGAAGCACTCCGCCCGGAGCATGTTGTTCACCGAGAAGCAGGCGCCGATATCCCGGATGAAGTCGATGTAGTTCAGGTTGAGCAGCCAGTCGGCGTTGTTCACCATCCGGGCCTTCCCCTCGCCGAACTGGATGAAGCGCTCCATCTGCTTTTTGAAGCAGGCGCAGTTGTGCTCGATGGTCTCCCGGGTCATCATGGAGCGCATGTCCGTGCGGCCGGAGGGGTCGCCGATCATGGCGGTACCGCCGCCGATGAGGGCGATGGGCTGGTTGCCCGCCATCTGCAGCCGCTTCATCAGGGTCAGGGCCATGAAGTGGCCCACGTGGAGGCTGTCCGCCGTGGGGTCAAAGCCGATGTAGAAGGTGGCCTTGCCCGCGTTGATCATGGTCTTGATCTCTTCCTCGTTGGTGACCTGGGCGATGAGGCCCCGGGCCACCAGTTCTTCGTACAGTGTCATGGTTCCGACTCCTTTTCCGAATTTGATTCTGTCTTGCCTTTCAGCAGGTTGTAGAGGATGATTGCTCCGATGACCACCACCGCCCCCGCCAGGGACAGGGGCCCGATGGTCTCGTGGTAAAACACCGCCACCAGGATGGGGTTGAGCACCGGCTCGATGCCGGACACCAGGGAGGCGGTCACCGCCGGGGTGGTGCGCAGGCCGATGGTGAGCAGGATGTAGGCCAGCCCCACCTGGAAGGCCCCCAAAATCACCAGGCTGGCCATGGGCGCCGGGGAGAAGTCCGTCTCCCCCAGCAGGAAGGGCAGGCCGATGATCACGCTGGCCACGTCCCCCCAGAACACCGAGGAGATGGGGTCGGCGTCGGGCAGGTCGTTGAGGAGGAACACCCCGCCGTAGCACAGCCCCGCCAGCAGGGCCAGGACATTGCCCGCCGTGCCGCCGGCCTCCAGGCTGTCCACGAAGAAGCACAGCACCCCCAGCAGCACCACGGCGCAGGCGATGACGTCCAGCTTCCGGGGCCGCCTGTGCCAGAACACCGCCGAGAGCAGGATGACGAAAATGGGGGCGGTGAACTGGAGGACAATGGTGTTGGCGGCGGTGGTGAGCTTGTTGGCCAGGGTGAACAGGCTGTTGGTGCCGCAGATGCACACCGCCCCCACGGCAATCCACCGGTTGAACCGGGGCGGGTGCCGGACAGCCAGCAGGTATAGTCCGATGACCAGCAGGGCCACCAGGTTCCGGCCGGCGTTGATGGCCAGGCCGTTCCAGGGGATGACCTTGATGCACAGCCCCCCGATGCTGTACAGCAGGGCGGCGGCAAAGACGCACAGCGTCCCCGCCCGCCGGGTTATCCGCAAAGAAAAACACCCCCTGTCCCAAAGGACAGAGGGCGATTGGACGCGGTACCACCTCTGTTCGCCGCCCTCTCGCAAAGGCGGCCTCAGAGAGTCAATGACTCACGCGCTGTACCGGGCGCCCCCGTCCTCCCCTACTCAGCGTCCACCGTTCAGGGGGCTGCTCCCGGGGGTATTCCCCACCGCTCCTCTCCCCCTTTCACCGGCCGGGGGCTCTCTGGGCAGGAGTGGGGCGGGTACTCTTCCCGTTCACCGCATTGAGTGGATGATACCACAGGAAAAAATCCTTGTCAAATCTTTTTTGCCGTCAATCCAGCAGGCCGAAGTGGCGCAGGGCGGCGGACACCCCGTCCTCCTCCACGCTGCCGGTGACGTAGTCCGCCGCCTCCCGGACCTCTCGGACGGCGTTGCCCACCGCCACGCTGAGGCCGGCCATGGACAGCATGGACAGGTCGTTCACCCCGTCGCCAAAGGCCACGATCTCCTCTTGTTTCAGCCCGTAGTAGTCCAGGGTGGCCCGGATGCCCTCCGCCTTGCCGTCCCCCGCCAGCAGGATGTCCACCCCCTGGGGGTGCCAGCGGGTGTAGGTGCAGTGGGGCATGACCCGCAGGAACAGCTCCTCCTCCCCCGGCTCCACCAGGGGGGCCAGCTGGTAGATGCTGTGCTCCAGCATCCACTCCGGCGGCTGCACCTCATAGGGCCGGGTGTGGAGGAAGCGGAAGATCTCCTGCGCCCGCTCGTTGAGCTGGTTGATGCAGCTCTTCCCGTTGCCCGCCATCAGCGCCGCCATGCGGGGGTGGGCACGGAGCACCTCCACCGCCCGCTCCAGGTCCTCCCGGGGGATGGGCTCGTCCCGGTAGATCTCCCGCCGGTTGAAGCAGCAGTGGCCGTTGAGGGTCACATAGCCGTCGAACACCAGGTCCCGGAGCATACCCGTCCGGGTCAGATCCTGTTGGGCCCGGCCGGTGGCCACAAACAGCAGCACCCCCCGCCGGCGCAGCTCCAGCAGGTCCTCCCGCAGCCGGTCGGTCACCCTGCCGTACCGGAAGGACACCAGGGTGCCGTCCACGTCAAAAAACGCCGCCTTGATCATCGTCTCTTCCGTCCTCCCGGGCCGTGGGGCGCCGCCTGCGCCTTGTACTGCTCCGCCTGGGCCAGCAGCTCCTCCGCCCCGTCCAGGGCGGTGGTGGTGATGTGGTCCCCGCTGGTGAGCCGGGCCAGCTCCAGCCGCCGGTGCTCCCGGTCCATCTGCTCCACGGCGGTGTAGGTGCGGCCGTCCCGCTCCCCCTTCTCCACGCAGAAGTGGACGTCCCCCATGGCGGCGATCTGGGGCAGGTGGGTGACGCACAGCACCTGCCGGCCCCGGGCCACCTGGAACAGCTTCCGGGCCACCTTGCCCGCCGCCCGGCCGGACACGCCGGTGTCCACCTCGTCAAAAATCAGGGTGGTGACCTGGTCGTTTTCCGCCAGCACATTTTTCAGCGCCAGCATGATCCGGGCCAGCTCGCCCCCGGAGGCGATGCGCTGGATGGGCTTGAGCTCCTCCCCCAGGTTGGCGGACATGAGAAAGCGCACCTCGTCCATGCCGGTGGCGTCCATCCCCCCCGGGCAGGCCTTGCCGGAAAAGGACACCTGGAAGCGGACCTTGGGCATGTCCAGCTCCTCCAGCTCCCCCTGGATGCGCCCGGACAGGGCCTGGGCCGCCTGCCGCCGGACCCGGGAGAGCGCCTGCCCCGCCTGGCGGGCCTCCCCCTCGGCCAGCTCCAGCTCCTGGCGCAGCTGCTGGGCGCGCTCCTCGGAGAACTGGATCTGATCCAGCTCCTGCCGGCAGCGGTCCAGAAAGTCCAGCATCTCGCCCACGCTGCCGCCGTATTTCTTCTTCAGGCGGTGGAGCTGATCCAGCCGGCTCTCCAGCTCGTCCAGCTCCCCGGGGTAGAAGTCCAGGCTGTCCCGCACGTCCCGCAGCCCCTCGGCGATGTCGTCCGCCTCGTAGCGCAGCTGCCGGGCCCGCTGGGCCAGCTGGGCCAGCTCCGGGCTGTACCGCCCGCCCTGGTCCAGCTCCTGGGCCGCCAGGTCCAGCAGGGAGACCGCCCCCTGCCCGTCCTCGCCGCCGGTGAGGGCGGACCAGGCCCCCTGGGCCGCCTGGGTGAGCCGCTCGGCGTTGCGCAGCAGATCCCGCCGGGCGATGAGGGACTCCTCCTCCCCCTCCTGCAGCTGAGCCCGCTCCAGCTCGTCGATCTGATAGTTCAGGGTGTCCATCCGCCGGGCCTTTTCCCCCTCGTCCATCTCCAGCCGCTCCAGCTCGCCCCGCAGGCGGCACACCTGGTCGTACTGCCGACGGAAGGCGTCCAGCTGGGGCCGGGTGCCGCCGAAGCTGTCCAGATAGTCCAGGTGGCAGCCCTCGTCCAGCAGCTGCTGGCCGTCGTGCTGGCCGTGGATGTTCAGCAGCTGGCAGCCCAGCTCCCGCAGCTGGGTCACCAGCACCGGCCGGCCGTTCACCCGGCACAGGTTCTTCCCGTCGGCCTGGATGACCCGCTCCAGCAGCAGCTCCCCGTTCTCGTCGGGGGCGATGTCCTGCTCCCGGAACCAGGCCAGCTCCGGCAGGTCCCGGAACACCGCCCACACCCGGGCGCTGCCCGCCCCGGTGCGGATGAGGTCCCGGCTGGTGCGCTGGCCGATGATGGCACCGATGGCGTCGATGACGATGGACTTGCCCGCCCCCGTCTCGCCGGTGAGCACGTTGAAGCCCGGGCCGAAGGAGATCTCCGCCTGGGAGATCACCGCGATATTCTCAATGTGCAGCAGGGACAGCACCGTCCCTCACCTCCGTCCGATTCTCGTGGGGATCGCTCAGCCCAGCATGGCCGTCATCTCCCGGCACAGGTCCGCCGCCAGCTGGTTGTTGCGCATGATGAGGATGACCGTGTCATCCCCCGCCAGCGAGCCCACCAGCCCCTCGATCTCCATGTCGTCCAGGGCCGCGCCGGCGGCGGGGGCCAGGCCGGGCATGGTCTTGACCACCACGATGTTCTGGGCCATGTCGAAGGAGGTGACCCCCTCCTTGAAGATGTTGCGCAGGCGGCCGGCAAAGCTGTGATGGGTCTGCCGGACCGCGGACACCACGTATTTGTAGCTGCCGCTCCCCGTGGGCTGCTTCACCAGGTTGAGCTCCTTGATGTCCCGGGAAATGGTGGCCTGGGTGGCCCGGATGCCGCAGGCGCGCAGCCCCGCCAGCATCTGCTCCTGGGTCTCGATGTCCTGACTGCCCACCAGGCGCAGGATCTCCGCTTGCCTCTTGGATTTCATCGTGCGTTCATACCCTCCCCAACTTCAGATGGATGCGCTCGTAAAAGCTGCGCCCGGTGAGCCGGACCAGCCGGGTGACCTGCTGGGACCGGCGGCACTCCACCCAGTCCCCGGGCTGGATCCGGAAGGCCTTCCCCCCGTCCACCGACAGCCAGCCGGTCTTGCGGCAGCCGGGGGTGACCCGCACGCCCACCACCCGGCCGCTGTCCAGCACAAAGGGCTTGGCGTGGATGGAGTGGGCGCAGATGGGCGAGACAATGACGTTTTCCGCCGTGGGCTCCACAATGGGCCCCCCCGCCGCCAGGGAATAGGCGGTGGAGCCAGTGGGGGTGGCGACCACCACCCCGTCCCCGGAGAAGGAGGAGATGGTCACCCGGTCGCCGGTGACGTCCAGGTCCAGCACCCGGGCCACCGAGCCCTTGGTGATCACCGCGTCGTTCAGCGCGTCCTCCCGGAACACCCGGCGCCCCTCCCGGCGCACCGACACGTCCAGCATCATCCGCCGCTCCACGTCGAATTTGCCCCCCGCCAGCCGGGAGAGCAGGGACAGCTCCCCGTGCTCCAGCTCGGCCATGAAGCCCACGCTGCCCAGGTTCACCCCCAGCACCGGGATCTGATAGGGGACGGCGTCCCGGGCGGCGTGGAGAATGGTGCCGTCCCCGCCGAAGCACACCAGCACGTCGGCCCCCTTCAGCTCCTGGGCCATCTTTTTCAGCGGCACGTGGGCGGGCAGCTCCAGCCGGCTGTTCTCCTCCAGCTCAAAGGGCAGGCACACCACGGTGTCCACCCCGCTGCCCTCCAGGATCTTCTTCGCGGACTGGGCCGCCTTCAGCCCGCGGTCCCGGTAGGGGTTGGGGCACAGCACTACTTTCAATGTCCTTCCTCCTCCAGTTCTTCATGGGAGCGCCGGACCAGGCCGGCCAGATCCACCTGCCCGTCCGGCTGGGAGCCGGCCAGCAGGTAGCCCAGATACTCAATATTCCCCTCCGGGCCCCGGATGGGGGAGAAGTCGATCCCTTGCACCGAGAAGCCCGCCTGATGGGCGTGGTCCAGAAAGTGCTCCAGCACCTCCAGATGGACCGCCGGGTCCCGCACCACGCCCTTTTTGCCCACCTTTTCCCTCCCCGCCTCGAACTGGGGCTTGATGAGGGCGGCCACCTGGCCCCCCTCCCCCATCAGGGCCCGCAGGGCGGGCAGGATGAGCTTCAGGGAGATGAACGACACGTCAATGGAGGCAAAGTCCAGCTCCTCCGGGATCTGCTCGTGGGTGAGATACCGGGCGTTGGTGCGCTCCAGGCACACCACCCGGGGGTCGCTGCGCAGGGACCAGGCCAGCTGCCCGTACCCCACGTCCACGGCGTACACCTTTGCCGCGCCGTTTTGCAGCATGCAGTCGGTGAACCCGCCGGTGGAGGCGCCGATGTCCGCCGCCACCTTTCCCTCCAGGGCGATGGGGAAGCAGGCCATGGCCTTCTCCAGCTTCAGGCCCCCCCGGCTCACATACCGCAGCTTCCCCCGCACTTCAATGGGGGTGTCCTCCTCCAGGGCCAGGCCGGCCTTGTCCAGCCGCCGGGTGCCGGAGAACACCTCTCCGGCCATGATCAGGGCCTGGGCCCGCTGGCGGCTGTCCGCCAGCCCCCGGTCCACCAGCAGCACATCCAGCCGCTTTTTAGCCATGGGACATCACCTCCAATCCCCGTTTGCACAGGGAATCGGCGTCGATCCCCCGCAGGGCCCGCAGCTGGGCCACCGTGCCGTGCTGCACAAACCGGTCCCCCAGGTTGGCCAGGGCGGCCCGGGTGACCTTCGCCCCCCGCAGGGCCAGCTCCGACAGGATCCGGCGGCCCACACAGCCGGAGTCCACACACTCCTCCGCCACCAGCAGCCGCCCGCCGGTCTGTTCCACCCACAGGGCGATGGAATCCATGTCCAGGGGGACGATGCTGTTGAGCTTCACCACCTGGGCGGACACCCCCTGCTCTTCCAGCAGGTCCGCCGCGGCCAGGGCCTCGTTGATCATGGTGCCGTAGGCGATGAGGGTCAGATCCGACCCCCGGCGCAGCAGGGCCGCGCCATCCGTCCCGCACAGGTCCTTCCACGCGCCCTCCCCGCCCCGGGGATAGCGCACCGCCACCGGGCCGGTGAGCTCCAGCACGGCGTGGCGCAGCATGGCGCGCAGCTCGGCAAAGCTGGCCGGGCAGAGGATCTGCATCCCCGGCACGCTGGAGAGATAGGCCACGTCGAACACCCCGTGGTGGGTCTCGCCGTCCTCCCCCACCAGGCCGGCCCGGTCCACGGCCAAGACCACGTGGAGGCCCAGGATGGCCACGTCGTGGAGCAGCATGTCGTAGGAGCGCTGCAAGAAGGTGGAGTACACCGCGAACACCGGCAGCAGCCGCTGCTTGGCCATGCCGGCGGCCATGGCCGCCGCGTGCTCCTCCGCGATGCCCACATCAAAAAAGCGCCGGGGGTAGTCCCGGGCAAAGCCGTCCAGCCCGGTCCCGGACTGCATGGCCGCGGTGATGGCGCACACCTCTCCCCGCTCCTGGGCCAGGGCGCACATGGTCTCCCCGAAGACGCAGGAGAAGTTCCGCTTCCCGGCGGACAGGGGCTGCCCGTCCTCCACCCGGAAGGGGCCCACCCCGTGGAACCGGTCGGGCTCCCGCTCCGCCGGGGGATAGCCCTTGCCCTTTACCGTCTTGACGTGGAGCAGCACCGGGCAGCTCAGCTCCTTGGCGTACTGCAGCAGCTGGGTGAGCCGGGCCACATCGTGGCCGTCCACCGGGCCCAGATAAGTAAAGCCCATATCCTCAAACACGCTGCCGGAGAGCAGCGCGTCCTTCACCAGTTTCTTGGCCCGGTGGGTAAAGCGGTACACCGCCCGGCCCACGGGGCCGTGGCTGGTGACGCGCCGGTAGATCTTCTTGATGCGCAGGTACTGGGGCTTCAGGCGCTGCCGGGCCAGATGGCTGGCCACGCCCCCCACGTTCCGGGTGATGGACATGCCGTTGTCGTTGAGCACCACCACCATGGGCTCCCCGCTCTGCCCCGCGTTGGACAGCCCCTCAAAGGTCAGTCCGCCGGTCATGGCCCCGTCCCCCAGCAGGGCCAGCACATGATAGTGTTCCCCGCTGATGCTCCTGGCCCGGGCCATGCCCAGGGCCACGGACACGGCGTTGGAGGCGTGCCCGGCGATGAAGGCGTCGGCGCGGTGCTCCCGGGGCTTGGGGAAGCCGGACAGCCCCCCCAGCTGCCGCAGGGTGTCCATCAGCCCCGCCCGGCCGGTGAGGATCTTGTGGGCGTAGCACTGATGGCCCACGTCGAACACCAGCCGGTCGGTATTCAGATCAAAGACCCGGTGGATGGCCACGGTGAGCTCCACCACCCCCAGGCTGGAGGCCAGATGCCCCCCGGTGCGGGAGACGCTCTGAATGATCCGGCCGCGCAGCTCGTCGCACAGCTGCCTGGCCTGCTGATCGGTGATCCGGTCCATCTGTTCCGGCAGTTCCATGTGGTCTCCCCCCTTCCTGTTTCTTGTTCTATCCGCAATCTGTCCTCTGTTTCGTTCAGTCGAAGGCCAGCAGGCTGCCCACGACCCCCACGGCCACCCCCAGCACGGCCCCCATGGCCACCTGGAGGGGGGTGTGGCCCAGCAGTTCCTTCCCCTCCCGGTCCACCTCCGGAGGGCAGTCCTCCCCCCAGCGGCGCATGAGGAAGTTCACCCGCTTGGCCACCTCCCCCGTCTCCCGGCGCACGTTGCACGCGTCGTACATCACGATGAAGGCGAAGACGGCGGCCAGGGCGAACAGCGGGTCGTCCAGCCCCACCTCAAAGGCCACGCCCACGGCGCAGGCGCACACCATGGCGGAGTGGGAGCTGGGCATGCCCCCGCCGGTGGACAGGTACTTCCAGCTCAGCTTGTGGTACATGGCCGTGGAGATGAGCAGCTTGAGCACCTGGGCAATGGCCCAGGCCGCCACCGCCATGATGAGGATGGGGGTAATCATAGTATCCCTCCGTTTGTTTCAGTGGCTGCGCCCGGCCAGCGCGTCCGCCAGCCGGCACAGAAATTCCTCGTTCCCGAACCGTCCGGCCACCGCCCGCTTGGCCGCCGCGGTGTGCTCGTCCACCAGCCGGCGGCACTGCGCCAGCCCGTACAGGACGGCGAAGGTGGCCTTTTCATTTTCCGCGTCGGAGCCCACCGGCTTGCCCAGCTCCTGGGTGGTGGACTCCTGGTCCAGCATGTCGTCCCGGATCTGGAAGGCGATACCCACCTCCCGGGCATAGGCCTCGGCGGCCGCCGTCTGCTCCGGCGTGGCCTCCACCGGGGAGGCGGCCAGCCCCAGCAGGCAGGCCGCCCGGAGCAGGGCCGCCGTCTTCCACAGGTGGATCTGGGTGAGCTCCCCCTCGTTCAGGGCCCGGCCCTCCCCGGACATGTCCAGGTACTGGCCGGCGCAGATGCCCTTCACCGCCCCGGCGGCCTCCCCTAAAATGGCGCAGCCCCGGGCGTTGGCCGCCAGCCCCGCCGAGCGGCGGGAGGCGGCGATGCGCCGGAAGGCCTCCGCCTGGAGGGCGTCCCCTGCCAGCACCGCGTTGCACTCGCCGTACACCTTGTGGCAGGTGGGCTTGCCCCGGCGCAGATCGTCGTTGTCCATGCAGGGCAGATCGTCATGGATGAGGGAATAGGTGTGAAGCATTTCCACTCCACAGGCGAAGTCCAGGGCGGGCTCCATGGAGCCGCACACCCCTTCGCAGAACTTCAGGGCCAGCACCGGCCGGATGCGCTTGCCCCCGGCCAGCAGGCTGTACCGCATGGCCTCCAGCAGCTCCCGCTGGGGCCCCTCGTCCGTCAGGCAGCCCTGCAGCTCCCCCTCAATAAGTTCCACCGCCCGGCGGTACTCTCTCTCAAAGTCCATCTCCGCCCTCCTGCGCGAAGGGGATCTCCTCCCCGGAATTGGCGTTGAGCAGGAGATTGACCTTCTGCTCCGCCTTGTCCAGCATCTCGTTGCAGGCCGTCACCAGCTTGGCCCCCTCCTCAAAGAGCTTCAGGGACTCGTCCAGCCCGCACTCCCCCTGTTCCAGCCGGGACACGATGTCCTCCAGCCGGCCCATGGACTGCTCAAAGTTCAGCTTTTTGCCTGCCACGGCTCCGTCTCCTCCTTTTTCACAACCTCACAGCGCAGGGTGCCGTCGGCGAACAGCACGTCCAGCCGTTCCCCCGCCCCGCTCTGGGCGGCGCGGGTGATCACGCCCCGCTCCCCTCTGGCCATGGCGTAGCCCCGGCCCAGCACCTTCAGCGGGCTCATGGCGTCCAGCCCGGCCCCCAGCCGGGCCAGCGCCCCCCGGCGCTCTTTCAGGGCGGCGCCCAGGGCGGCGGACAGCCGCTCCCCCATCCGGTCGGCCAGCTGCCGTCCGTCCTGGATGAGGGCCCCGGGGTCCCGGAGCACCCGGCTGCGGGACAGCCGCTCCACATCCTTCCGGGCGGCCCGCAGCCGCCCCTGCTGCCCCCCCGCCAGGCGCAGGCGCAGCTGACCCAGCCGGGCGGACACCTGGGCCTGGTCGGGCACCGCCAGCTCGGCGGCGTTGGAGGGGGTGGCCGCCCGCAGGTCGGCCACATAGTCGGCAATGGTCACATCGGGCTCGTGGCCCACGGCGGAGATCACCGGGATGGGGCAGCGGGCGATGGCCCGGGCCACGCACTCCTCGTTGAAGGCCCACAGGTCCTCCCGGGAGCCGCCCCCCCGGCCGGTGATGACCAGATCGATGTCCTCCCGGCCCCCCGCCAGGTCCAGGGCGGCGGCGATCTCCTCCGCCGCCCCCTCCCCCTGCACCCGCACGGGGATGACCAGTACCCCGGCCATGGGCCAGCGGGCGCCCAAAATGCGGATCATATCCCGCACCGCGGCCCCCGCCGGGGAGGTGACCAGGGCGATGCGCCGAGGAAAGGCGGGCAGGGGGCGCTTGCGCGCCGGGTCAAACAGCCCCTCCCCCTCCAGCTTTTCCCGCAGCTGCTCAAAGGCCAGGTCCAGCGCCCCCCGGCCGTCGGGGAGCAGCTGGGTGCAGTAGAGCTGCACCTGCCCGTCCCGGGGAAAGACGGACAGCCGGCCAAAGGCCAGCACCCCCATGCCGTCGGCGGGCTGGAAGCGCAGCCGGGCCGCGTCCCCCCGGAAGAGGACGCACCGCAGGCTCCCCCGGTCATCCTTCAGGGAGAAGTAGTGATGGCCCGAGGGATATTTTTTGTAATTGGAGATCTCCCCCCGCACCAGCAGGGAGCTGAGCAGAGGGTCGGCCTCCAGAAGGTCTTTCAGATAGCCGTTGATCTGGGAGACGGTGTAGACGGGCAGCTGGCCGAGGTTCATGCCCGCGCCCCCCGCTCCAGCGCCCGGTGGGCCAGGATGGCCACCCCCAGGGCGTTGTCCACCGAGTACTGGGGCGGGGCAAACACCGCCTCCAGGGCCCCCAGCCGCTGGCGCAGCAGCGTGTTGGAGGCCACCCCGCCGGAGCACAGCACCGGCAGCCGGCCGTACTGCTCCCAGGCCCACCGGGTGGCCCGGATGAGCACCCAGGCGATGGTCTCCAGGGTGTACCGGGCGCAGTCCGCCCGGTCCGCCCCCGACTCCAGCATCCCCCGGATCTTGTTCTCCATGCCGGACAGGGAGAACTGTCCGTCCTTCAGCTTCACCGCGAAGCGGTCCTCCCGGGCGGACTGGCAGCTGAGCGCGTCCATCCCCTTGCCCGCCGGGAAGGGGATGCCCATGGCCACCCCCACCCGGTCCACCAGCTGGCCGGCGGAGATGTCCTGGGTGCCGCCGATGACGTGGGCCTCCACCAGGTGGCCGCTGGGCCGCACGTACAGCAGCTCGGTGGTCCCCCCGGACAGGTGCCAGGCCAGATGGGGCACGTCCAGCAGGTCCTCCCGCCCGGCGGACCAGGCGGCGGCGGCGATGTGCCCCTGCTGGTGAGAGCAGGGGAAAAAGGGCACGCCCAGGGCGGCGGCCAGGGCCCGGCCCTGGCCCTCCCCCACTAAGAAGCAGGGCATGTAGGAGCCCTCCACCTCCCGGGGGCGGGTGGAGGCCCCCACGGCGGCGATTTCGCCCACCAGCCCCTCCTGCCGCAGCTGCTCCACCATGAGGTGCAGCCGCTTCGCGTGCTGGAACAGCGCCTCGCTCTGGCGCAGGCCCAGCTCCCCGGGGGCCACGGTGAGCAGCCGCCCCCGGTTCTCCCCCGCCGCGCCGTCAAAGACGGCGGCGGAGGTGGTGTAGTTGCTGGTGTCAAAGCCGATGCACTGGGCTGACATGGCGCTCACTCCCCCTCGGGCTCCGCAGCGTCCTGGGGGCACTCGGCCCGGACAAAGGATCCCAGGATGCCGTTGATGAAGCCCACGACCTCCAGGTCCAGGTACTTCTTGGCGATCTCCACCGCCTCGTTGATGGCCACCTTCCGGGGCACCTGGGGCATGTAGAGGATCTCGTAGATGGCAAGGCGCATGATGGCCGCCGCCACCCGGTCGATGCGGGACACCCGCCAGTCCTTGGCGTACTTTTCAATGTACCCGTCCAGCTCCTCCCGGTGCTGGTCCACGCCGCACACCAGCTGGGAGATATAGGCCTGCTGGTCCTGGTCGGGGAAAGCGGCGTACAGCGGCTCGTCGGCGCTGCGGTCCTCAAAGGCCTCCGGGGTGAGTTCCCGGGAGAGCACCTCCTCCGGCGTCAGGCGGGAAAAGACCTGCTGGAAGCTCAGGTGCATGGCGATTTCACGGGCGGCAGTTCTGGTCATGTGAGTTCCTCCCTCTGCCGGCGCGGGGCGCCGGCCTGCTCTTGTGTCCACAGCTGGGCATATCGACCCAGTTTGTATATATACATTGATTATACACGCATACGCCCCAAAAGGGAAGTCCTTTTTCCCGCCGGGCGCAAAAAGGAGCCGGACCTGTCTGATCCGGCTCCTGTCTCCGCGTTGTCTTACTTCTGGAAGGTCACGCCGGCCACCGTCACGTTGACGCCGGCCACCTGCAGCCCGCTGGTGTTCTCCACGGCGCTGGCGATGGACTCCTGCACAGCCCGGGCCACGTCGGGCACCACATGGCCGTACTTCACCATGAGGGTGATGTCCACGTTGACCTTGTCCTCCTCCACGGCGACCCGCACGCCCTTGGACAGCACCTTGCGGTTGACCATGGCGGCCACGTCGCTGCCCAGGCCGGAGCCCAGGGCGCTCACGCCCTCCACGTCCAAAGCGGCGGCGCCGGCAATGGCGGAGAGCACCTCCTCGGAGATGTTCACACTGCCCAGTTCCTCTTCCCGGGAAATATACTCTCTGCTTTCGGCCATGTGGCCTCACGCTCCTTCCGGTTGCATTCGTGGAGCTATTATAGCACCCCGGCGGGAAAAATACAATGCTGTTTTTTGTCTTTCTCTCCGCAGCGTCAAAGCGCCCCCCGCCCCCGCCGCCGGGCGGGGGTGGGAGACGCCTCTCCCCTGGCTGTTCTCAGGGGTCCGCCTCGATGATCTTGATCTGGCTGGCCTCCAGCCCGGTGGTCTCCATGACGATCTCCACGATCCGGGCCGTGTCGCTGTCCGTCAGGCCGTTTTCCAGGGTGGACACCACCACGCTGGCGCTGTCCTCGCTGAGGAAGCACACGCACTCCCCGTACCCCTTGGCGGTGATGAGATTTTCCGCCTGGGCCTCGGACATGGTGTAGTCCGCCATGGCCTGGATGGAGGCGTTGGCCTCATCGATCAGGGTCTGGTCCGCCGAGGCGTCCGCCGCCGCCTCCTGGAGCAGGGCCAGGGCGTTGTCCCGGGCCTGCTGCCGGTTGAGCCGGGCGGAGGAGAAATACCCCGTCTGGCTCTCCTGCCCCTCCTGGCCCTGGGAGGGCTGGGGGCTGGCGGTGTTCCCGCCGGTGAGGACGGCGTCCCCCTCCCCGTCCTCCTCCCCGTTCACCAGCTCGCTCTGGCCCAGCACCTTGCCGGGCTGGTCGGTGCTCTCCCCGCCCTCGCCGGTCTGGCTGCTGTACGACCAGTTCAGATACACCGCCGCCCCCACGAACAGGACGATGGCCACCACCACCGCGTTGCGTTTCCACACACTCATCGTTACCCCTCCGTTACGCATTTATGGTTTGGTTCAGGACCCTTTGCACACCGTGATCCGGTCAGAGCCCAGCCCGGTGAGGGCGGCCACAGCCTGGGTCAGGGCCAGGCGCACCGCCGGATCCTCCCCTCCGGGACAGATGACCAGCGCCCCCTGAAAGGTGGGATACCGCTGGGTGACCAGCACCGCCTCCTCCCCGCTGTCTGTGGACAGGATCACGGTGCTCTCTTCCAGCACCCGCTCTCCCTCGCTCTGCTCCTCCCGGCGGTCGGCGGCCAGCACCCGCTCCATCCCCCGCTCCACCGTGAGAAGCACGGACACCTCCCCCGCCCCGTCCACCCGGGACAGGGCGTCGGCCAGCCGCTCCTCCAGGGCCTCCACAGAGAAATCCTCCTCCTGGCCGGAGAGGCCCTGGCTGTCCTCACCCGCCGGCGCCCGCTCCCCGCCGCCGGGCCACAGCAGCAGCACCAGCCCCGCCGCCGCCACCAGCAGCACGTATTTGTACCGCCCGGCGAAGGCCAGCAGCTTTTCCGGCGCCGGCAGCCACTCCGGCCGTCTCATGACCCCGCCTCCTCAAAACTCTGGCGCTCCGGGGGGATGCCCAGCTCCTGCTCCAGCACCTGGGCCAGCTGCTCCCGCTGGGGCTGGGTGAACCGGCCGGTGACGGTGGCCTGCCAGGGCAGCGGCGCGGCCTGCTCCCCCTGGACGCGGCAGGTCACCTGCACCTGGCAGCTCACCCCCAGCTGTGCCGCCTTGTCCACAATATATGCGGCGGTGCGTTCTTCTATGATGGTCTTGTACAGCAAATCGTTCTCCTCCTCCAGTGCCTGGGTGTACGCCTGGGCGCTGTGCTGCCAGTCCCCGGCCAGGCCGGCCAGCTCCGCCTCGTCCAGCCGCAGCACCGGGCTCACCGCCGCCAGCAGCAGCACCAGGGCGCCGGCCAGGCGGCACACCCGCTTTGCGCCCCCCTCCGGGGCCAGGGCCTGGGCCATGGCGGCGGCCATGGCGGCGCAGGCCAGGCCCAGCAGGCACTCCCGCATCAGCCCCGTCATGCCGCGGCCACCGTGAGGGAGGACACCAGGGCAATGAGCAGCAGCAGGCAGCACGCCCCCGTCATCCCCAGCATCAGCCCGAAGGCCGCCCCCAGCCGGTCCACCAGGGCGCACACCGGCCCACCCCCCACGGTGGCGGACAGGGCGGCGGCCACTTTATACACCAGGTAATGTACCGCCATCTGCAGCACCGGCAGCAGGCAGATGGCCAGAATGGTGAGCATGCCGAACACCCCCACCGTCCCCCGCAGCACCCCGGCGCTGGCCAGGATGGTCTCCGCCGCGTCGGACAGGATGCCCCCCACCACCGGGATGGCCCCGGAGATGGCGAACTTGGCCGCCTTGACGCTCATGGCGTCGGCGGCCCCCGCCACCACGCCGCTCACCGTGAGATAGCCCACAAAGGCCAGCATCACCGTGGTGAGAATGGTGGTGGCTGCCCATTTGAACAGCCCGGCGATCCTGTCCAGCCCTGGGTTGTCCAGGGCGGCATGGGCCACGCTGGCGGCGATGTAGCCGTAGAGCAGCGGGATGAGCAGGCCGTTGATGAGGTTCACCAGCGCCCCGCAGAAGGCGGCGGCAGCCAGCTGGCGGGCGGCCGCCCCCGCCGCCGCGCCGGTGGCCGCCGTGGCCGCCGCCACCGCCGGCAGCAGCACGTTGGAAAAGGAGGTCATGTGGGCGATGGTCTCCCGGCCCAGCCCCATCAGGGAGTGGACATCCCCCACCGCCACCACGGCCACCGCCAGGGCGCCCGCCAGGGCCGACGCCGGCACCGGCAGCCGCCCCGTCCCCCCGTACAGGCTGTCCGCCAGGGCGCACAGCAGCACGATCACCAGGATGAGCACCCCGGAGCGCACCGCCCGCCGGGCCACCCCCGCCAGCTCGCCGGTGCCGGTGTCCAGCAGCTGGTCCAGCCCGTCCTCCAGGCCGGTTCCGTAGGCGATCTCCCCGCCGTTTTCCCGGGCGGAGCGCTCCAGCTCGTCCACCTCCAGCGCCTCCTCCTGGGCGTAGAGCACGTCGTCCTCCTCCGCCGCCGCGGCGGGCGCCGCCAGGCACAAGAGCGCCGCGGGCAGCACAACCATCAGCCATGTTTTCCTCATCGCCATCCCTCTCACAACAGCTGGGCCAGCAGGTCCAGCACCGCCGTCAGCAGCGGGGCCACGGCGGCCAGGGCCAGCACCGTCCCCGCCAGCTCCACCGCGCCGGCCAGCGCCCCCTCCTGGGCGTCCTTGCAGAAGTCGGCGGCCAGCCGGGTGATGATGGCCACCCCCACCGTGCGCCCCACCGGCGCCAGCACCTGGGGGGACAGCCCGCCCATCCCGGCCAGCCGGTCCAGCAGGGCCGTCACCGACTCCAGCGCCCCGGTGCAGGACAGCAGCACCAGCACCCCGGCGCACACCGCCAGCAGCAGGGCCCCCTCGGGGAACTGCCTGCGCACCGCCATGGCGCACACCGCCGCCACAATGGCCGCCCCCGCCACCCTGGTCACCTCGCTCATAGCTGGAACAGATCCTTTACAAAGTCAAACAGGCTGCTGATCTCCCGCACCACAATCATCAGCACCACCACCAGGGCCACCAGGGTGGTCATGGTGGCCATCTCGTCCCGGCCCGACCGGGTGAGCACCTGGTTGAGCACCGACACCAGAATGCCCACCGCGGCGATCTTGAAGATCAGATCCACCTCCATCTCGCTCCCCCCTATATCAGAAGTATCATCATCAGCGCGCCCCCCGCCAGCCCCAGCGCCGTGTACACCCGGCCCAGCCGCTGCCGGCTGTCCTGGGCCGCCCGGCGCTGTTCTTCCAGCCGGGCGGCGCCCTCGGCCAGGGCCTGCACCTGGCTGGCGGCGTCATACCGCCCCAGCACACCCCCCAGCTGATCCAGCAGCAGCCGGTCCGGCATCGTCAGGCGAAGGGAGGCCCCCTCCAGCTCCTGGGCCCAGGCCATGCGGAAGGGACAGCCCTCCAGCCGGGACGCCCGCTGGGCGCACCGGCGGAAAAACACGGCGGCCCGGCCGCCGCTGCCCTGCCCCGCCCGCTCCAGCAGCTCGGGCAGAGGGGCCTGGCGCCAGCCCAGCTCCCGCTCCATCTCCTCCAGTCCCGCGATGAGCTGCCGCAGGTCCCGCACCCGGCCCTCCAGCCGCCCCGCGGCGGACACCCCGGCCCCCACGCATCCGGCGGCCAGCAGGGCCGCCCCCAGCAGCCGGGTCATGACAGCTCCTCCACCCGGGCCAGGCGCTCCCCGCCCCGGCGCTCCAGCACCACCGCCCTCTGAAACACTCCCCGCTCCAGCAGGGCGCGGTACACCGGCCGGCGGCGCAGGTCCTCCGTCCCGGCGGCGTGGGCGGTGGCCAGCAGGGCCACCCCGCAGCCCGCCGCCTCCTCCATGGCCGCCGCGTCCTCCGAATGGGTAATCTCGTCGGCGGCCAGCACCTGGGGGTTCATCCCCCGCAGCAGGATGAGCAGACCCTCCGCCTTCCGGCAGCCGTCCAGCACGTCGGTGTGCCGCCCCACGTCAAACTGGGGCTCCCCCCGCCACAGGGCGGCCACCTCCCCCCGCTCGTCCGCCAGCCCCACCCGCAGGGGCGGCCCTCCCGCCCCCTCGGACAGCAGCCGCACCAGCTCCCGCAGCAGGGTGGTCTTCCCCGCCCCCGGCGGGGCCACGATGAGGGTGCTGGCCACCCCCTCCGGGGTGCGCAATGCCTTTACAACCTGTCCGGCCTGTCCCGCCGCCGGGCAGGCCAGGCGCAGGGACAGGGAGGTGAGATACCGCAGGGTGACCATGTCCGCCCCCTGCCGGGCCACCGTGCCGCACAGCCCCAGC
The DNA here is from genome assembly GCA_944385465.1 of uncultured Oscillospiraceae bacterium. Lineage (GTDB taxonomy): Bacteria > Bacillota > Clostridia > Oscillospirales > Oscillospiraceae > Enterenecus. Next base: position 24,083 of record CALWXH010000023.1, read on the forward strand.
CGGTGGCCCCCCCGCAGGGTGACATAGCCGTTTTTCATCTGGTCCAGCACCGTGTGGGCGGAGGCCTGGCTGGCGTTTTCCAGCACCGCGCGCAGATCCCCCTCCGTCACCGGAGGGCCGGCCGTCTCCCGCTCCGTCCCCGACAGGTTCACCAACAGGGGCCAGCCCCGCCGCAGCCGCAGCTCCTCCGCCCCGGCCAGCTCGTCCTCCCCCAGGGCAAACAGGGCCTGCGCCAGCTCCCCCGGCAGCACCCGGGCCGCCTGCTCCACCGCCCGCAGCCGCCGGGCGCGCTCCGCCTTCCGCAACTTGTCCATGACAGCTCCCCTCTCCGCCGGCACGCCCCGGCCCGTCCCCTCGGTACGGTTTTCAGTGACAGCACCATCCTATGAGGACAGGCCCCGGAATATTCCGGCCTGTCCGCCCCGCAACCCCCCGATCTCAGAACCGGAATCTGCCGTCCCGCATTTCCCCATTGCGCCGCCGCCCGCCACCCTGTATAATAGAGGGTAGAAAAAATGCGCCCCCAAGGGCGCGGGAGGGATCAGCACTATGGACAAGCCTGTTCTTCTGGTCATGGCCGCCGGCATGGGCAGCCGGTACGGCGGTCTCAAGCAGATCGACCCCGTGGGCAGCCACGGCCAGCTCATCATCGATTACTCCATCTACGACGCCCTGCGGGCTGGCTTTGAGCGGGTGATCTTCGTCATCAAGCACGAGATTGAGGACACCTTCCAGCAGGCCATCGGCCAGCGCCTGTCCAGGGTCATCCAGGTGGACTACGCCTTTCAGGAGCTGGACGACCTGCCCGCCGGCTTCTCCGTCCCGGAGGGGCGGGTGAAGCCCTGGGGCACCTGCCACGCGGTGCTCGCCGCCCGGCACCTGCTCAGCGGCCCCTTCGCCGTCATCAACTCCGACGACTACTACGGCCCCGAGAGCTTCCGGGAGCTGTACCGGTACCTGTGCGCCCACCCCGACCGGCCGGACTGCTACGAGTACGCCATGGTGGGCTACCGCCTGGGCAACACCGTCACGGAGCACGGCCATGTGGCCCGGGGCATCTGTGAGGAGGACGCCGATCACTACCTGCTCCGGGTCACCGAGCGCACCCACATCGAACAGGACGGGGAAAACGCCCGCTTCACCCTGGACGAGGGGAAGAGCTGGCAGCCCCTGTCCGGGGAGGACATCGTGTCCATGAACCTGTGGGGCTTCCACCGCTCCTTCCTCACCGAGGCCCAGGCCCGCTTCCCCGCCTTCCTGCGCTCCGCCCTGGCGGAAAACCCGCTGAAGGGGGAGTATTTCCTCCCCGGGGTGGTCACCCAGCTGCTGGACGAGGGCAAGGCCCGGGTGAAGGTGCTGCGCAGCGCCGACCGGTGGTACGGCGTCACCTACAAGGAGGACAAGCCCGGCGTGGTGGCCGCCATTGCCGGCATGACCCGCCGGGGGCTGTACCCTGAGGATCTGTGGGCGCAGGTGCCCCTCCGGGGCTGAAGCGGACACAGACCATTCCCGCACATACCGGCAAAAAAGGGGCGCTGCCGCGGCAGCGCCCCTCTTGCTTTGCGTTTTCAGATTCCGGCGGCCTCAGCCCAGTACGGACTGGATCCGCTCCACCGCCTGGGCGGCCTGCTCCGCCCTGCCGAAGGCGGTCACCCGGATGTACCCCTCCCCGCTGGGGCCGAACCCCGCCCCGGGGGTGGTGACCACATGGGCCTGGCGCAGCAGCAGGTCGAAGAAGTCCCAGGAGCCCATCCCCTGGGGGGTGGCCACCCAGATGTAGGGGGCGTTCACCCCGCCGTACACCTCCAGCCCCACCCGGGCCAGCCCCTCCCGGATCACCTGGGCGTTGCGCTGGTAGTAGGCGATGGTCTGCCGCACCTGCTCCTGCCCCGCCGGGGTGTACACCGCTTGGGCCCCCCGCTGCACCACATAGGGTACCCCGTTGAACTTGGTGGTCTGCCGGCGGTTCCACAGGCTGTTCAGGCTCACCCCGTCCCGCACCAGCTCTTTGGGCACCACGGTATAGGCGCACCGGGTGCCGGTGAAACCGGCGGTCTTGGAGAAGGAGCGGAACTCGATGGCGCAGGTGCGGGCCCCCTCGATCTCAAAGATGCTGTGGGGCAGCTCCGACTGGGAGATGAAGGCCTCGTAGGCGGAGTCGTACAGCAGCACGCTGCCGTTGGCGTTGGCCCAGTCCACCCAGGCCTTCAGCTGCGCCCGGGTGGCCATGGCCCCGGTGGGGTTGTTGGGGAAGCAGAGGTAGACCATGTCCGCCCGTCCCTCCGGGATGGCCGGGACAAAGCCGTTCTCCTTCACGCAGGGCAGATACACCAGCCGGCTCCACTTGCCGGAGGCGGGGTCATACTCCCCCGCCCGGCCGGCCATGGCGTTGGAGTCCACATACACCGGGTACACCGGGTCGCACACCGCCACCACGTTGTCCAGGGAGAAAATGTCCCCCATGTTGCCGCAGTCGCTCTTGGCCCCGTCGGAGACGAAGATCTCCCCCGCCTCCACGGCCACCCCCCGGGCCTGGTAGTCGTGCCGGGCGATGGCCTGGCGGAGAAAGTCATAACCCTGCTCCGGGCCGTAGCCGTGAAAGCCCTCCGGCGTGCCCATCTCGGCCGCGGCCCGCTCCATGGCCTCCACCACCGCCGGGACCAGGGGCCGGGTCACATCCCCGATGCCCAGACGGATGAGCTCCGCCTCCGGGTGCTCCCCGCTGAACCGGGCCACCCGGCGGCCGATCTCGGAAAAGAGATAGCTTCCCGGCAGCTTGCAGAAGTTTTCGTTGACATGAACCATAGTCGTCCCCTCCCGGCGATTTGCCTCTTCAGCGTATCAAAGATATGCCCCCATTTTACCCCAGCGCCCCCCGCCGGTCAAGGGGCAAGTTCCCCGGGATGCGCCCTCACACCAGTTCCCCGTGATACACCGTCACCGCCGGGCCGGTGAGATACATCTGCCCGTCCCGGGGCGACCACGCCACCTCCAGCACCCCACCGGGCAGGCGCATGGCCGCCCGGCGGGCCAGTTTTCCGGCGGCCATCAGGGCCGCGGCGGCGGCGCAGGCCCCGGTGCCGCAGGCCAGGGTCTCCCCGCTGCCCCGCTCCCACACCCGCATCCGGATGCGGGCCCGGCCCTCCACCCGGACAAACTCCACATTGGCCCCCCGGGGAAAGCAGGGCGGGCTGGCCAGGGCTGGGCCCAGCGCCGGCAGGTCCAGCCCCTCCGGCCCGGCGCACTCCACCACGAAATGGGGGTTGCCCATGGACACGGGAATGCCTGTATAGGTTTCTCCCTTTACAGCAATGGTCAGGGGCTCCCCCACCTGGGGCGCCCCCATGGCCACGGTGGCGCCGGTCACCCGGCCGCCCTCCAGCAGCAGCTCCACCCGCCGCGGCCCCGCCGGGGTGGCGATGGTCAGCGTGGTCTGTCTGGTCAGCCCCTGGTCAAAGGCGAATTTGGCCAGGCAGCGGATGCCGTTGCCGCACATCTCCCCCTCGGAGCCGTCGGCGTTGAACATGCACATGGAAAAGTCCGTCCCCGCCCCGGGGCACAGGCAGATCAGCCCGTCCGCCCCCACCCCGAAGTGCCGGTCGGACAGCCGCCGGGCCAGGGCGGCGGGGTCCTCCGGCATCCCCGCCAGGCAGTTGAGGAAGATATAGTCGTTGCCCGCCCCGTGCATTTTGGTAAACTTCATGGCGCATCCCTCCCGGAACCACAGATTCTGTCCCGGTGAGTATATGAAAGGGGCGGCGGTTTCCAGAACCGCCGCCCCTTGGGTCGCGCTTAGTAGTTGATCATGTATTTGTCGATCTCCCAGCTGGACACCCGGGTGCGGTACTCCTCGCACTCGGCCTCCTTGCCGGCGATGAACTGGCTGGACACGTGCTCTCCCAAGGTGTTCATGATGAGCTTGTCCTTCTTCAGGTACATCAGGGCCTCCTCCAGGGAGCCGGGCAGGGCCTCGATGCCCCGGCGCTTCCGGGTGGAGGGGCTCATGGCGAAGATGTTGTCGGTGATCTCCGGGGGCGGGGTCATCCCCTTCTCGATGCCGTCCAGTCCGGCGGCCAGGCAGACGGCCAGGGCCAGATAGGGGTTGCAGGAGGGGTCGGGGGAGCGCAGCTCCACCCGGGTGGACTGGCCCCGGGCCGCGGGGATGCGGATGAGGGCGGAGCGGTTGGAGGCGGACCAGGCCATGTAGCAGGGGGCCTCATATCCGGGCACCAGGCGCTTGTAGGAGTTCACCAGGGGGTTGGTGATGGCGGTCATCCCCTTCATGTGGGCCAGCAGGCCGGCGATGAAGGAGTATGCCTCCTTGGACAGCCCCCGCTCCCCGTCGGGATCGTAGAACACGTTGCGGCCGTTGCGGAACAGGGACATGTTGGTGTGCATGCCCGAGCCGGCGATGCCGAAGATGGGCTTGGGCATGAAGGTGGCGTGCAGGCCGTTGCGCTGGGCCAGGGTCTTCACCGCCAGCTTGAAGGTCATGATGTTGTCGGCGGCGTGGAGGGCCTCGGCATACTTGAAGTCGATCTCGTGCTGGCCCTGGGCGCACTCGTGGTGGGAGGCCTCGATCTCAAAGTCCATCTGCTCCAGGGCCAGGCAGATCTGCCGCCGGGTGGACTCCCCGTGGTCCAGGGGGCCCAGGTCGAAGTAGCCCGCCTCGTCGTTGGTGCGAGTGGTGGGCTTGCCGCTCTCGTCGGTCTGGAACAGGAAGAACTCCGCCTCGGGGCCCACATTGAACCGGTCGAAGCCCATGTCGTTGGCCTTCTGGATCACCCGCTTCAGGGCGTACCGGGGGTCGCCCACAAAGGGGGAGCCGTCGGGGTTGTGCACGTCGCAGATCAGCCGGGCCACCTTGCCGTTGCTGGGCTGCCAGGGAAAGATCCGGAAGCTCTTCAGGTCGGGATAGAGGCACTGGTCGGACTCGTCGATGCGCACGAAGCCCTCGATGGAGGAGCCGTCAAACATGCACTGGTTGTTCACCGCCTTCTCGATCTGGGAGGCGGTGATGGCCACGTTTTTCAGCTGGCCGAAGATGTCGGTGAACTGGAGGCGGATGAACTTCACGTCCTCCTCCTTCACGATGCGGATGACGTCCTCCCTGGTATAGCCCTGATTGTTTGTCATTTTGTCGTCCCCTTTCCCGGGGCCAGCCCGGCCGGATGGATGCGCTGCCCCTGTGTCTTTTACACAGAGAGGCGTCCCAAACCCCTTTGGATGGAACGCCTCTGCCTGCCTTTTTCTGTTCCCAGTATATCAGGAGACGGTATTTTGTCAACAGTTTTCTGCACGGGCGCAGAATTTCAGTGCGAAAATCAGGTTCCGGCCCCTCCGGAACCTCTTTTTTGTGATATTGCACACCGGCCCCGGCCTCCCCGCCGCGTCCTTCTCCAGATCAAGCCAGTTTTCCCCTCCGGTCACCGGTTATTTCTTTTTTTATGGTTATGCCTACACAGTTCTTGACTTTTTATCCCTGATACACTAAAATCTCTGTTGAACGCGATTCAACAGGCGTATATCAAAACACATTTTTTGTGGAGGGACAAACATGAGTCACAAGTACGTCTACCTGTTCTCCGAGGGCAACGGCTCCATGCGGGAGCTGCTGGGGGGCAAAGGCGCAAACCTGGCTGAAATGACCAACCTGGGCATGCCCGTGCCCCAGGGCTTCACCATCACCACCGAGGCCTGCACCCAGTACTACAGCGACGGGCGGCAGATCAACGAGGACATCCAGGCCCAGATCTACGAGTACCTGGGCAAGATGGAGGAGATCTGCGGCAAGAAGTTCGCCGATCCCGTCAACCCCCTGCTGGTGAGCGTGCGCTCCGGCGCCCGCGCCTCCATGCCCGGCATGATGGACACCATCCTGAACCTGGGCCTGAACGACGTGGTGGTGGAGGGCCTGGCCAAGTTCACCAACAACCCCCGCTTCGCCTACGACTCCTACCGCCGGTTCATCCAGATGTTCTCCGACGTGGTGATGGAGCTGTCCAAGAAGCGCTTTGAGGAGATCATCGACGAGGTCAAGGCCCAGAAGGGCGTGAAGAACGACACCGAGCTGGACACCGAGGACATGAAGCACCTGGTGGTCCTGTTCAAGGAGTTCTATAAGAAGGAAAAGGGCGAGGACTTCCCCCAGGATCCCAAGGTCCAGCTGATGGAGGCCGTCAAGGCCGTGTTCCGCTCCTGGGACAACCCCCGGGCCAACGTCTACCGCCGCATGAACGAGATCCCCTACGACTGGGGCACCGCCGTCAACGTGCAGTCCATGGTGTTCGGCAACTCCGGCGACAACTCCGGCACCGGCGTGGCCTTCACCCGCAACCCCGCCACCGGCGAGAAGGCCCTGTTCGGCGAGTACCTCATCAACGCCCAGGGCGAGGACGTGGTGGCCGGCGTGCGCACCCCCTCCCCCATCTCCAAGCTCCACGAGGAGATGCC
>CALWXH010000024.1 GCA_944385465.1 uncultured Oscillospiraceae bacterium
GGCTCCCGGAAGGTGGTGCTCACCGAGGAGGGCATGATCCTGCGCCGCCGGGCGGAGGAGATCCTCTCCCTGGTGCAAAAGGCGGAGGCGGAGATCACCCGCTCTGACGAGACCATCGTGGGCGACGTGGCCATCGGCGCCGGGGAGACGGACAGCGTGCGCCTGCTGGCCCAGGCGGCCAAGGAGCTGCAACCGCACCATCCGGACATTCACTATCACATCTCCAGCGGCAACGCGGAGTATGTGCTGGAATGCCTGGATCGGGGACTGATCGACTTTGGCCTGCTGTTCCGGGAGCCGGACCGGAGAAAATATGAGTGGGTGACCCTGCCCAGGGCGGATGTCTGGGGCGTGCTCATGCGCCGGGACGCCCCCCTGGCCCAAAAGGCGGCCGTGTGCCCGGAGGATCTGTGGGAGCTACCCCTGATCCTCTCCCACCAGAAGGGGGACGACCACCTTCTGGCCCAGTGGATGGGCCGGGAGATCGCCGAGCTGAATGTGGTGGCCACCTACAATCTGGTGTTCAACGCCTCTCTCTTAGTGGACGAGGGCCTGGGCTATGCTCTGTGCCTGGACAAGCTGATTCACACTGAGGGGACGGGGCTGTGCTTCCGCCCGTTCTCTCCGCCTCTGGAGGCGCCGTGCCACGTCGCCTGGAAGAAGTATCAGATCTTTTCCAAGGCGGCGGGGCGGTTTCTCCAGGCCGTGCGGGAGAAGATCTCAGAGGGAACCCGTGAACCGTCATGAGAATGTGGGGTTTGAACGGTTCCGGCCCGCGCCCCAGGAAACGGGCACCCCTTTGTTTTCCCCAAAAATCCTGAGCCGTGGATACTGCGGGAAGGCCCTGCCCAATTCCGTCCCCAGCGTTCATGCAGTCCGTCTGAAAACAGAAAAATGCCTCCCGTCTTCTGCCGGCAGAAGATGGGAGGCGTTTTTTGCGATGGGTTCACCCCCGGCGCGGCGGGGAGCGCCGGGAGGCAGCGGCTTTCGCCCGCGACGCCGCGCAGACGGGACGGAGCAGAAAGAGCACAAAATGAGCGAACATTACAGCAACATCTTCCCCCGCTCCCCTGTTTCCGTACCGGCTCTGCGGCCTGCCCTCACTGTCCGCCCAGGCTCTTGCGGCCGTCCTGCCCGGTGCCCAGGCTGTCGATGATGGTGATGACCAGGCCGCGGATGCTGTTCTCCGTGGTGCGGTAGGGGGCGATGCGCAGGGTGTAGAACCGGCCCACCGCTGCAGTTCTTCCATTCGGTCCTGGTACGATGTCTCCTCGGACCGCTGGGTCAGATTTCTCTCTTCCATACCATCGTCCTCAGTTTCCTGTTTCTCCGTATCTGTGGCTCACTGGCCGGGGCGCAGCTTGTTCAGCGTCCGGCGCAGGGCGCCAAAGTCAATGGGCTTGGAGATGTGGGCGTCCATCCCCGCCGCCGCGGTGGCGGCCATATCCTCGGCGGAGGCGTTGGCGGTCACCGCCACAATGGGGGTCGTCCCGGCGTCCGGCCGGTCCAGGGTCCGGATGGCCCGGGCCGCCTCACAGCCGTCCATCCCGGGCATCTGCATATCCATGAGCACCGCGTCAAAGGAGAAGGGCTGCGACTGCTGGAACTGCTCCACCGCCTGCACTCCGTCCCGGGCCTGGGTCACCTGGGCCCCGTTGGCGCGCAGCAGCTCGGTGGTGATCTCCAGGTTGATCTCGTTGTCCTCCGCCAGCAGCAGCCGCAGTCCCGCCAGACACGGCCCCTCCGTCTCCGGCCCCGGGGCCTGCCGCCCCTCCTCCGGCTCCTGCTGTGCCGCCAGGGGGAGCACCACCGTGAAGGCGCTGCCCCGTCCCGGCTCGCTGTCCACCTGGATCTCCCCCTCCATCTGGGTCACCAGGTTCTTGGTGATGGACATGCCCAGGCCGGTGCCCGCCGCCTGCCGGTCGCTGAAGCGCAGCTCCCGGGCGTAGGGCTCAAAGATCCGCTCTAGGAACTCCGGCGACATGCCGATGCCCGTGTCCGAGACCACGAACTGGTATTTGGCGTACTCCCCCTCGTCCAGCTGGCACACCTCCAGGCAGACACTCCCGCCCGCCGGTGTGAACTTGAAGGCGTTGGAGAGCAGATTGTTGAGAATCTGCTGGATGCGGAAGGCGTCTCCCAGCACCAGCGTGCGCTCCGCCCGGAAGTCCTCCCGGAGGGTCTTCCCCTCCCGCTGGGCCTGGATGCGGAAGCCCCGCAGGCACTCGTCCACACAGGCGCGCAGGTCGAAGGGCTGGGATTCCAGCCGGAGCTGCCCGTGCTCCATCCGGGCGATCTCCAGAATGTCGTTGATGAGCTCCAGCAGGTACCGGCCGGCGGTGTCGATCCGGTCCAGATCCTCCGCCGTCCGCTCCGGCTGCTCCAGATGCTGGCGGGCCAGCTGGCTGGAGCCCAGAATGGTGTTGAGGGGGGTACGCATGTCGTGGGACATGCTGCGGAAAAAGGCCTGTTTGGAGGCCGCATTCTCCCGCACCATCTGCAGGGACTCCTCCAGCAGGCGGCGCTCCTGGAGCTGCCGCTGTTTCTCCCGCTCCACTTCCCGGAAGCAGAGGACCACCTCATCCGGCGCCAGGGAGGCGTCAAAGAGGATCCGGACGCTGACCCACCGGTACTCCTCCCCGAAGCGGCGCAGGAAGTCCCCACCGAAATCCCGGACCTGCTGGCGGACCAGCTGCCGGATGTTCTGGCAGGAAAAGCTCTGGGTGAAGTCCCGGAACGCCTCCGCCTCCAGCACCTCGCCGGCGGTCTGCAGCAGCTTCTCATAGGGCCCGGAGGGGGGGATCCGCTGCCGGACGTAGTCCGAGCCCTTGATCATCTCATAGCTCTCCCGGGCGTAGTCCACCCGGTACAACGCGTAGTAGCTGTTCCCCAGCACCCGGGCGGTCTCGTTGTCCCGCCGGGCCCGGCGGTTCAGCCGCTGTTCCCGGACGGCCAGCGCCGTCACCACCAGGAAGGAGACGCCGAACATCAGCAGCAGCGGCCAGATCAGCCCCCGCAGCCCGCCCAGGATCCTGGCATAGGGCACCGTGACGATGCAGTACCAGCCGTTGTCCATCCGGGTGTAGTAGACCCCCCGGGTCTGGCCGTTCAGATCCCGGATGACCGGGTCCTCGTCCAGCTCCCCGCTCCGGATCTGCTCCACCAGCCAGGTCAGGTAGTCCTGCAGCTCCTCCCGGGGCAGCCCCATGCCGGTCTGCTGATAGATGAGGGTGCCCGCCCCGTCGCAGAGGAAAAAGGAGTCCTCCTGGGTGAGATCCGCCGTGTCAAAGCGCAGATGCTCCGGCAGGATGTCAAAGGCCATGACCACCGTCCCGCCCCGGCAGCTCTGGGCGGCGGTGACCACCGGGCGGTCATAGACAGCGTCGGTATATACCTGGGTGAACACCACCTCCCCCTCCACCGCCAGGGCCTGGGTGTACCAGGGGGCGGTGGAGTAGTCGTAGGAGGCCTCCCCCTCCCAGGGCTGGGCGGACAGGATCTCCCCGTCCAGCACCACATACGGGTCCACCACGCCGTCCCCCAGCACGGTGTCCACCCGCTGGAAATACATCTCCAGAAACGCCAGGATGTCCTCCCGGCTCTCTCCGTCCTCCAGGCGCTTCTCCAGGGCGGAGGTGCCGAAGGTCAGCAGCGTCTCGTACACGTTCAGGCTGCCCTGCTCCTCCGCGGCGCAGCTGCGGGAGAAGGCGGTGGCCGCCTCCCGGGCGTTGCGCAGCAGCGTGGCGCGCAGCAGCAGGATGGCCACCGCGGCCAGCACGGCCAGGGCCGCGAACATGCACAGGGGCAGGCGCATATAGCGCAGAAAACTCCGCCAGCCGCGGCCGCGGCGCCTACCGCCCCGCATCTTCCCGTCCCCGGATGGCCGCCGTCACCGCCTGATAGGCGGGGGAGATCTCCCCCATCATGGTCCGGGCCCCGTCCAGATCTCCGCCGCGCAGCGCCTCCACCTGCCTGGTGAACAGCCTGTACAGCTCCGTCATGGAGAGATTCCCGCACACGCCCTTCAGCGTGTGGGCGGCCTGCACCGCCCCGGCCGCGTCCCCGGCCTCCAGCGCGGCGGTCAACGCCGCAAAATTCCCGTCCTCCAGAAATTTGTCCAGCAGCCGTTCCAGCAGGGCCTCGCTGCCCATCATCCGCTCCAGGGCCTGGGCCGTGTCCAGGCCGGCCGCCTCCAACCTGTCGCGCCACGCCTCGTTCATGCCGGTCCCTCCTTCCCGTACAGCCCGGACAGCTCCTCCTCCACCGAGAAGAAGCACTCCAGCAGCTTTGGATTGAATACGCCGCACTCCCCGTCCCGGATCATCTCCAGCACCCGCTGCCGGGGGAACGCGTCCTTGTACACCCGCTTACAGCTCAGCGCGTCGTACACGTCCGCCAGGGACACCACCTGGGCCCAGACGGAGATCTCCTCCCCCTTCAGCCCGTCGGGGTAGCCCCGGCCATCCCACCGCTCGTGGTGGTGGCGGGCAATGTCCACCGCGTAGCGGTAGGCGGGGTGCTCGTGGAGCTGGGGAATCCGCTCCAGCAGCCGCTCCCCCTGGACCGTGTGGGTCTTCATGATCTCAAATTCCTCCGCCGTCAGCCTGCCCGGCTTGTTGAGGATGGCGTCGGGCACGGCGATCTTGCCCACGTCGTGGAGGACGGAGGCCAGGGCAATCTGCCTCACGTCCGACCGGCGCAGCCCCTGGCCCAGCTCGGTGTCCAAAAGCAGCTTCCGGGTGATGTCGCTGATCCGGCGCACGTGGTTTCCCGACTCCTCGCTGCGAAACTCAATGGCGGCCGCCAGGGACTCCACCATGCCCTGGCTGAGGCGGACCATCTGCCGGGTCTGGGCCAGCAGCATGCCCTGCTGCTTCAGCAGCCGCTCCTGCTGGGTCTCCACCGTCTGGCTCAGGCGCCGCCTGGCCTGGAACAGCTCGATGACCGACTGCACCCGCCGCTCCACCACATAGGGCACCACCGGCTTGGTGATCACGTCGATGACCCCCAGGCCGTAGGCCTCCTTGACCACGCCGTCGCTGGCCTCGGCGGTGATGAGGAACACCGGCAGCTTTTCCAGCATCCCCGCGGCGTGCAGCCGGCGGACCACCTCCAGCCCGTCCATCTCGGGCATCACCACATCCAGCAGCACGGCGCACAGCTCATCGGGCCCCCGCAGGATCTCCCGCAGGCCCGCCCGGCCGTCTTCCGCCTCCCGGATGTGGTAGTGCGGCGAAAATATATGGCTCAGAATCGCCCGGTTGATGACGTCGTCATCCACAATGAGCACCGACTCCCGGCGCCCGCTCTCCTCTGTCAGCCCGCTCATATCTCTCATTCCCTTCCGCCGGCCTGTTCCGGCCTGAAGCAGCTCTCCTCCAGAATCCGCCTGCGGGCCTCCTCCTCCGGCAGGGGAACGGAAAACCGGAAGCCCTGAAGCACATCGCAGCGCAGCTCCTGGAGCGCCTGGATCTGGCGCTCTTCCTCCACCCCCTCGGCCAGGATGGTCATGCCCATCTTGTGCCCGGTCTCCACCAGGGCCCTGAGGATGATCCTGCCCCGCTGCGTCCACATGTTGTCCACCAGCACCTTGTCCAGCTTCAGCCCGTCCATGGGGTAGTCCTGCAGGTCGTGGAAGGAGGAGAAGCCCATGCCGAAATCGTCAAAGATCACCCGGATCCCGTTGTCCCGGATCTCCAGGATGTTCTGGAGCATCTGCTCCGCCTGTCTCTGGTCGATCTGCTGGCTCTCCGTCACCTCCAGGATGAGCAGCTTCCGGGTGAAGGTGTGCCGCCGGACAATCTCCAGACACCGCTGGGAGAAATCAGGGGTGGAAAAGGTCCTGCGGGAAAAGTTGCAGGAGAGGAAAAATCCGCGCACCCCCTGCCGGTCCAGATCCTCCAGGAACGCGCAGGTCTTTTCCAGGCAGTAGAAATCCAGCTCGCGGATTCTGCCGTCCTCCTCCAGCTGGGGGATATACCGGTCCGGCGAGAGCAGCCCCAGCCGGGGATGCTTCCAGCGAGAGAGAGCCTCGCCGCCCACGATGCGGAAGGTGTGGGCGTCCACAAAAAACTGCAGGTTGAGCTGGAACTCCCCCTGGTCCAGCCCCTGGGCAAAGTCGGCCAGCAGCTTCCAGCGCTCCTGGCAGCCGCGGCACTGCTGCGTGCCGCACAGCCGGCAGTCCCGCTCCTCCCGGCCGGCGGCCAGGGCGCACTGTCTGGCGTGAAACAAGGTCTGTTCCAGGCTCCGATACTCCAGTTCCAGCGGGCAGACGCCTGCCGAGACCTCTCTGGCGGTGAGGGTCTCCCCCACGCCGGGAAAGGCGCGGATGGCCTCCACCAGGCCCTGGACCCACGCCTGGGCCTGCTGCTTGTCCACAAACCGCTTCAGGATCAGCAGGTCGCCGGCGGCGGAGCGCACCGGCAGATCCCCCGGGCCGCACCGCTCCCGTACCAGGCCGGCGCCGTAGAGGACCAGGGCGGCCGCCTGCTCCTGCCCCCACAGATAGCCGACGTGATCCAGATCCAGGTGGATGCAGATCAGATCGTAAAAACGCCGGCTCTGGTCCCGGGCCAGGCGGGAAAAGGTCATGGCCAGGGCCTCGTCCGTGCCCAGGCCGGTCTCCTGATCCGTCAGGACGATCAGCTTCTGCCGCCTGCGCTCCCGCACCCAGCCGGCAATGGCAACGGCCAGGGCGGCCAGCAGCACCGCGGCGGCAATGGCCATCCCCCAGATCGCCCCCGGGGAGAGGCGTCCGGGCGGCGCCTCCTGCGCCGCCTGGAGGACCTCCCCCGTCCACTGGGCCTGGGTGGTCCGGGCCGCGTAGGCGCGCAGATCGTCCTGCAACCCCTGGGGGGCCACCGAGATGAAGTACAGCAGATAGGCGCTCTCCTCCCCCTCCGACTCCCCGGAGAACAGCAGCAGCGGCTCTCCCACGGTGTGGTCGTACCGCTCATCCGCCAGGCAGCCGGAGATCAGATCCACCTGCTGGTTGGCCGCGTAATCCGCCCTGCGGTCCTCCGCCCCGGGCTCCAGATACCGCACATCATATCCATAGCTCCGGGCAAACCCCTCCAGAAACGCGGGGATCGCCCCCTGATAGCTTCCGCTCTCCCCGTCGTAGTATTCCAGCGGATAGAGATCCGGATTCCCGGCCACATAGATGACAGCCTGTTCCGATTGCAACGCAATCGCCTCGCTTCCTATTGGAACAGCGCCAGGTTCCCCTCGGGCAGCGCCTCGCTCAGCACCTGGACCTGCCGCTCCAGCTCTTCCGCCTGGCCGTCCAGCTCCTCCAGGGTCCGGCGGACCACAATCCGCAGATCGGAGATTTTCTCCCGGTAACGCTCCAGCTCCAGAAGATCCTCCTCCAGGTTCCTCCGGATGGCGTCCCGGGCGGCCTCCTCCCGGGCCCGCGTCTCCGCCTTCATGGTCTCTGCGCTGGCCCGGGCCTCCAAAATGGCCGCGGAGATCTCATCGCGCTGATTTCTCAGCCCGTACAGCTCCTCCCGCAGCGCGCTGTTTTCCTGTTCCAGCGCCTGGATGCGCGCCTGCGCCCGCTGCTCCGCCTGCGCCGCCCGGTCATCCCGTTCCCGCAGCTTCTGGTTGCAGCTCTCATCCAGGTCGGTGATGTACTGGAACACACACTCTTTCTTGTATCCCCAGAACCCCTTTTTTAACTCCTCCAGCCGCATTCCGGCACCTCCCAATTATTTGATCTGGATCTTCTGGCGCTCGATGCGCCCCCAGGTATGCTTCTTCCTGCGGTATCCGATCAGCGCCATCATCCGCACCCAGGCCATGACAAACCGCAGGCAGCCCACCTCCACCACGCACAGGCCCACCGCCTTGAGCAGGTCGGTCAGGTGCAGCTTCAGGTCTACGGTGTGGATCCGGGCGAAAAACGCCGTCAGGGACAGCACGGCGGTATAGACCACATAGATGCCGAAGAACAGGATCATAAACGGCACATTGATCAGATCCACCGCAAAGGCCAGCAGCGTGGTGAACACGCCGAACACCTCAATGTAGGGGGAAAAGAGCTCGTAGAGCAGGAAATAGAAATAGGAGATGAAGCTCACCGCCCCGTACCTGGGATTGGCCAGGATATTCCGGTACTTCATCATGCTCTGGAACAGTCCGATGTGCCACCGCCTGCGCTGCTTGCACAGATCCCCCAGCCGCACGGGCACCTGGGTCCAGCACACCGCGTCGGTGACATAGCGGATGCGGTAGGGGCGGTTGTTCTCCCGGCAGTACACGTGAAGCTTCACCGCCAGCTCCATATCCTCCCCCATGGTGGTGCTGTCATAGCCTCCGGCGGCGATGACAACGCTCTTCAGGAACAGGCCGAAGGCGCCGGAGATGATGATGTTCCCGTTGAACCGGTCAAACAGGATCCGGGAGGCCAGGAAGGAGCGGTCGTACTCCAGCACCTGCATGCTGGCCAGCAGGTTGCGGGGCATCCGGTAGCGGACCACCCGTCCGTTCTCGATCTCCGCCCCGTTGCTGGGGCGCACAGTGCCGCCCACCGCCACCACCGTGGGGTCCTCCAGCACCGGGCGGATGATTTTCTCCAGGGAGTCGTACTGGAGCACGGAGTCGGCGTCCATGCACAGGAAATAGGGGTAGTTGGCCGCGTTGATGCCCATGTTCAGGGCGTCCGCCTTGCCGCCGTTTTCCTTGCGCACCAGGGTGATGGGCGCCTTCCACTCCCGGCTCTCATAGACCTCTTCCTCCAGCTTGCACGGGATGCGCCGCTGGATGGGCCGGTCAATGCGCTGCATGCGGAAGGCCTCCCGCATCACCCGGGTGGTGTCGTCCGTGGACCCGTCGTCCACCACAATGATCTCGTAGAGTTTGTAGTCCAGGGCCAGCAGCGACTTCACCGTGGCCTCGATGGTCACCTCTTCGTTGTGAGCCGGCACCAGGATGGAGACCGGGACATAGTAGTCGTTGCCCAGCTCATTTTTCAGCAGGTTGCGCCGCTTGGCGGCGTAAAGGTCGGAGGAGCCCACTGTGACGGACAGGAAGAGGAAGCTGGAATAGCATATCATGTAGAGGATGAAGAACGCCTCCACACACAGCAGGAAAAACTGAATAAAATCTCTCATACCGGCACGGCCACCTCCTCTCCCTCCGGCCGGCCCGCTCCCTCGCCGGCGGCCCGGGCCTGCTCCTCCAGGCGCTTGGCCTCCAGGCGGTAATGGAGCATCTCCCGGGCATACCGGTCGTCCCCGGCCAGCACCTGCAGCATCTGCTCATAGGACAGGCCGTGGGCCTCCAGACTGGCGGAGGCGTTGTAGCGCACATACCAGTTGGGGCTGTGCATGGCCTGAAGCAGGGCGTCCACCACCTCCTGCCCCGGATATCTGGCCAGGGCGGTGGCGCTGATGGCCGCGTACTCCCAGCGCAGGGGATCCCGGTCCTGGACAAACTCCAGCAGGATCTCCTGCACGGCGGGATCCGGATACCGGGCAAAATACCGGATGGCTGCAAAGCGCAGCTCCTTGTTCCGGCCGGGATCCCGCAGGATCTTCTCCATGGGCGCGCCGCAGTCCCCGCTGCGGAAGCGTATGTAGTCCAGCACCGCCCGCTGGATCTGCAGGGGGAACCGGTCAAAGCAGTCCCACAGCCGGCCGATGAGTACCCCGGCGTCCCCCGCGTAGGTGAGCAGCGCCTCTGTGATCACCTTTTCATGGAGCTGGCTGTCCGCATCCTTGCCCAGCTCCAGCAGGGCCTCCAGCAGCGCGTCGGGGCTGCCGAACCCGCACAGCGCCTTGAGCGCGTTGATCCGGCAGTACAGGTCCTTCCGCCGCAGGTAGGAGATCATCACCTGCTGCAGCTGCTCCATCTCCATATAGCGCTGGAGCTTGTGTCTGGCCAGGAAGTGGCAGTAATAGGCCGCCTGTGTGGCCTCCCGGCGCAGGTACACCGTGGCCAGGTAGAGGGCCACCGGCTGCAGCTGCCGCAGGTAGTCCCGAAACACCAGGTCCGCCTCCCCCTGCTCATCCAGGCACCGGTCAAAGGCCAGCAGGTACTTGACCCGGGAGAGACGGCGATTCATCCAGGCCAGATGGCTGGCCTGGACCGGCTGGGACGTCCCAGCCGGCGCCTGCCGCAGCAGCTCCAGCTGCGCGCTCACCCGGCGGGAGATGAGATCCGTCCGGCGGGTGAGCCTCCGGTCCCCGCCCCGGAGGTACAGGCTGTAGACCAGATTGAACACCAGCATGCTCAGGCACACCAGCCCGTAGCCGTATAAGAGATATTCCGCGCCCACAGCGCACACCTCCTCTCCGGGCCGCCGGCCCCTCAGCCGTCCAGCTGCGCCCAGTAATCCTGCAGAATGTAATAGGACTCCTTCAGCCGTTCATGGTAGCTCACCGTCTTCCCCCACCCCTCCAGCGCGAAGGAGGCCATGGGGACACGGTACTCGTTGCCCTCCCCCAGGGTGAGGCCCATCCACATCTCATCGATCTGGATGTACTCAATGCCGTAGTGCTCGTAGTAGTCGTCGTGGATCATCATCTCCGAGGGATTGGCAAAGTTCAGCAGCTGCCAGGGGATGCGGATCTCCACGCCGTCCTGGGTGAACATGTAGTCCGCCAGGGAGTCGAAGTCGTCCGCCTCCGGGTTGGCGTTGCCGTAGCGGAGCAGGCCGGTCTCGTAAGTTTCCGCGCTGGCCTCCCAGTTGCCAGTCAGCAGCGGGGTGGCAGTCTGGAGCATCAGATCAATATTCTTGAACACCGGCGTGTCCGCATCCGGGACATCCAAATAGGGGTCCCGATCCTCTGTCTCCCGCAGGAACATGGCCCGCAGCACCTCATACCGCTCCTGGACCACCACCCGGCTGTTCTCCGTCCCGTCAATGGCAATGACAAAATCGCAGGGGCGCTCAAAGGTCAGGTCATAGTTCTCACAGTAGGTACTCCCCGTCTTGGGGGTGGTGTCGATGGGGATGTAGAGGGTCTCCCCCTCCGGATCAAAGCCCTGGACGTAAAAGTAGAGGAATTTCTCGTCGTACTTCATGGACAGGGTGCCCTGGTCCGTCTCCAGCACCACGTCCTCCTGCGTCCACTCGGAGGGGTCCCCGTCCACGTAGCACACGCTCTCCTCCTCCCCGGGGTCGAAGGTGAGCAGGCCGAAATACTGCTCGTTGGTCTGGTAGTCGCTCCAGTAGGGAGTGTTGTCCAGGTCCACATTGGCCATGGTGTTCCAGGTGCGCTTGAACCACTCGTCCTGCCAGGTGAACACACAGCTGCCGGCGCTGCCGGCGGCCATGATGTCCTCATAGCAGTCGATGACGGCATATCCCTGCTCCTGTTCTGTCATGTGCCCTTGGTTGCGGTTGGTGTTATAGTCCCGCTGGGCCATGCCCCGGCCGGTGGATACACCGTACTCGGAAATAACCACGGGAATCGTATGGTATTCATTGAGCAGCTTCAGATAGGCGTAATAGGTGTTGACCTTCCCATCCTGGTCATAATAGTCAGCAGCCTGATTCCCGGTGAGCACTTCTTCAATCGGGACTCCATGAGAAAGTATGCTGTCACTTGACTCATTTACTCCCGTCCAAAGCTCACCTTCACTGATGATTTCCACCGGGTTGAGCACATAATTCAAATAATCCGGATAATAGGGGTATACATGATAGGACGCAAAATAACCGGAAAGAAATGCATCTGTTGTCTTGATATGCTCCACATCCACCTGGGCGCACTTCATGAAGAAATTGGTGATTTCCACCGGGTAGAGGAATGGATCTGTCGTGGGCCAGTTGGAGAAGGCCACCAGCCGCTGCTGCCGGTAGCGGCTGGTCTCGTACTCGATGATGCGGTCCCCCACCTGGGCCAGCATGGCCTCGAAGGGGGTGGCGTCCTCGGTGGTAACCATATAGGTGCCCTGATAGGAGTTGCGCCCCGGGTATTTCTCGTTGGTGTAGGCCACCGTTACGTCCTCCCACTCCACGCCCAGGATATAGCCGATGACCCAGGAGGAAACATCTTTCCGATAACTGCCTGAACCCAGCCCCCGTCCCAGAGAAAGGCTCTTTTTGCCGTGCAGCACATCCACCAGGGTACGGCTATCTTCCAGCAGGGTCTGAAGAAAGTCATCGTCGTAGGCATCCCGGTGGGAGAACTGAACGTAGTCGTTGACCCACACCCCGTGGATGAGCCAAAGAGGCTCCTCCCCGGCTTCCTCCCGGGCGGTGTTGTACGCATAGAACGCGTTGTAGAAGTCGTCCTGGAGCAGGGTATACACCCGGATGGTGTTGGCCCCCAGCTCCTGGATGTAGTCAAACCACCGGAGGTAGGTCTCCTCGTCGATGGCGTAGTCGGTGGCCCACTCCCCAGGGATGCCCACGCCCATGTTGACCCCCCGGATCTCAAAGGGCTCATACACCCCGTCCCGCTCCATATAGATGGTGTCCTCGTCGGTCTTCATGAAGGTGGTGACAGGCGCATCTGGATCAAAATCAACATACAACCCCATGTGGTAGTGGGCGTAATAAAAGGCAAAGAAAATCAATACTACAGCGCAAGCGGCTGCAATAAACTTTTTCATCTCCTGTCCCCTTCGTCGCTATCAGTGATTAAACTTCTTATTTTTAGATGGATGGCCATACTGCCGGAGAATGTCGATATGCTCGTCCATCCATTCGCCCCGTTCGGCAATAAACTCCTTCATCTGGTCCACTGCCGCATCGTAGTCCGCCGGGTTTCGGCTGTCGGGGGCCAGCGGCCGGTACTCTTCGAAGGTATAGCCCCAGACCTCAAAGTTCCGGTCAATGGCCGGCCCGAGGTAGGCAATGGTTTCGTCGATGTAGTTCGTCAGATACTCGTTGCTCAGCCAGTTTTTGCGCAGCTCATGATACCGACGGATGACGTTCTCCACAAATTCTTCGTCTTTGAAAAGCATGAGGTACCAAATGGTATTTTGCAGTTCAAAATGCTGGGGTTCTGTAGTTACAAACTCATAATTTTCGCAGGCAGAGTTGAAATCCCAAATACAGAACCGATACTTCCCGCCGATGTCCTTGCAGAGGTAGGTGGAAAGCGTGCCCGCATCGTAATTGCAGGTAAACTCATTGAGGATGAAATAGGCTACAAAAGAGTCCACGTCAATCCATGTTCGATACCCATATATTTCTGAGTCATAGTCAAAAGAGTATATCGTTTTCTCAAAATCCGACAGATCCTGTTCGATGGCGTCAGCCAATTCCAAGGTCAATGCTCCACTTTTGGGATACACAATATTGACTCTAAAATTGTGGAGCTGTCCGATTCGATAGGTGTAATAGGTGAAGTTGTTGATATTCTTCAGTTCATTCTCACTGCCCCGGTCCAGGCGCAGCACATAGCCGGTGGAAGTGGTGTTGTCCACCGGTTCGGACACGTTCACCCGGCAATCCACCCCGTTGGTGATGGTCTCCACCATGACATAGAGGCCCTGGTACTCCCCGTTGAGGATGACCTCGCAGAAGCGCACATTGGGGGCGTAGTCCATGATCTCTCCGGCGATGTTGTACCACATATAATTCCGGATCAGGCTCTTGTCCAGATATGGTCCATAGAGGGCCCATTCATAATGGGCGTCCATCCCCATGACCTCGTGATCCTCATACTCCCCCTTTTCGTCTGTAAAGCGGAGGAGATAGCTTTTCTTATCGAAGTAGCGGGAGGAATTGCCCCGGACACGAATCAGGGTATCGGTCTCCAGATCCGGCTCGTCAGAGGGGTGGTGGTTGCGGGTTTCGTCATCCATAACGGAAATGCGCGCCGACAGCATGTCCGCGCCGTCCGCCGTAGTTGTAAAGCCCGTCTCCCCGTCACCGTATTCCTCATCCAGCGGCTCTCCCGGAATCTCCACACCCCCGGTGTCAATGATGACCAGGGGCAGGTGGGTGCACAGCTGCGAGCCGTCGCAGTCGCAGCCCGCCTCAGGGCCCCGGGCCTCCAGATGCTGGTGATACCGGAAGGGGCCATCCTCCGCCTCCACGGCGGCGGCCAGCAGGGCGCAGAGCAGCACCACCGCCAGCGCCGCGATGCCCAGCAGTTTGTACTTCACCCTTCACACCCTCCTTCCGGCCGCACGTCAGCCGCTGATCTCATCGTTCTGCATGACGATGTTGAAATACTCGATGCCGCCGATCTCATAGACGGCGTCGGTGATGCTCTTTCCCGCCGCCATCTCGCTGGCGGGCTTGCGCAGGTACTTTCCGTTGAGTTCGTAGATGTACTCGGTGGTCTCCTCCGTGGTGTTCTTGGCCCGGAGGATGGCCTTGCGGTCAAAATACTGGAAGATCAGCGACTCCACCTTGGGTTCGTTGATGCGGGCGGTGCGCAGGATCAGCAGGGCGCGGTTGTCCGTGCGGATGCGCCCGAACAGCAGCAGCACCAGAAACACCACAGCGCTGCCGGCGGCGGCCACCAGGTAGTCCCCGGCGCCGCAGCAGATGCCCACCACGATGGCCCAGAAGATGTAGATGGTATCCCGGGAATCCTTGATGGCGGTGCGGAAACGGACGATGGACAACGCGCCCACCATGCCCAGGGACAAGGCGATGTTGTTGCCGATGACGATCATGACGGTGGTGGTAATCACCGTCAGCGCCACCAGGGACACGTTGAATTTGGCGCTGTAGATGCTGCCGCTGTGGCTGAGGCGGTAGGACAGGAACAAAAACGCCGCCACCACCGCCGACACCACCAGCCGCAGGACGATCACCTCCGCGGTCAGGTCGCCGCCGCTGGTCTCCAGCAGCTGAAGCAGATATTCTCTCATTGTGATTGTCTCTCCTCTCCCGTTAGCCCTGCATGCTCAGGGACACGCTCCGGGCCAGGCAGTATTTGCTGACCGACAGCTCTGAGCGCTCCACCCGATCCAGCAGGTCCTTGATATAGCTGAGCAAAAATCCATTGTATTTGACCTCCAGCACCATGCGGAAGGGGTCCATGACCCAGTACATGGGAAGCTGGGGAGAAAACAGATCGGATCCGGCTTCCGTGGCGACGATCTGGCTGTCCAGGGTGATCCGGATATGGTTTTCCCGGGCGATAAACGCCTGCCGGTGGTACTCCACCACCGCCTTGGGCTGGTAGCAGCGGCAGTGCATCAGCCCGTAGCACTCCGCCGCGAAGGGATCCGGGTAGCGCTGCAACGGGCTGTAATCCCCCCGGCACAGCCGCTGCGCGTCCTCCCGGCTCAGGCGCAGGGAGCGCTTGCGCTGGTAGGGGCCCTGCTTCTGCTTCATCTCCAGCATGGCAAAGTCGGATCGGGGACTGTAGGTGCGCAGGCGGATCTTCCGGCGCAGCTCCAACCCGTCCAGCTTGTCGTGGAAGTCCTGGTCATCCGGGGTGTCGAAATACAGGGACCGGATCTGGTAGCCCTGGGCGCCGTTGTGGGCGTCCTGCAGCATGACAGTCCCCAGGCGGCCGCGCAGTATGACGCCATCGGCGATATTGATCGCGTATTTTTTCTCCTGCCGCAGAACTTCGTTCATCGCATCCTCCCCGGCCAGGGCACGGCCTCCGGCACATGAGTCTTTTTCATAATAGGAGCAAACGTTCAGCCCACCCCCTCCGGGCGGCCGGAACGTCATCCCCCTCACAACAGCAAAAACGGCCCATTGCCAGGCGACAGTGTCTCCCTCCAATAGACCGGTTGCGCTACTCACTCCGCGGCATATAAGCGCCCAAGTACATATGCCGCATCATCGTGTCCTGTGATTCAGTTGTTCCGGGTGAGGGCAGCTGAGACGCCTGACATCCACATGGCTTGCAGTATCGTCTCCATTATAAAGCTTCCGTTTTCATCTGCCAAGTGCTTTTTATACCAAATCGCGGCTTTTTCGCCGGTAATACGTTCCGGCAAATCCAATCAGGGACCTCGCTCATCTCTATGGTATGCGAAAGCGCACGCAGAAAAAAACATCGGCCGCCGGCCCGCGGGTAGCCAGCTGCTCCCCTCTCTGCTGCCTTTCCCATATTTTGATCTATTTTATCCCATCTCTTCCGGAAAATCAAGTGCGTTGCCGCCGATTTCCGCTGTGCTCAGGCGGCCGCCCCCTCCCGCTCCCCACACCAGAAAGAAGCCCAGCAGATCCCGGGATCTGCTGGGCTTCTTTGGGACATTCAGACGGCTGATCAGGCCTTGCCCTGCTGGTAAATGGGATGGGCGGCGGTAAGGGCGGTCACCCCGGCCAGGATCTTGTCCCGGCTGGCCTCGAAGTCGGTGGCGGCCAGGGCAATGAACTCGGCCACCTGATCCATGTCCGCCTCGGTGAAGCCCCGGCTGGTGACGGCGGGGCTGCCCACCCGCAGGCCGCTGGTCTGGAAGGGGGAGCGGGGGTCGCCGGGCACCTTGTTCTTGTTGGCGGTGATGTGCACCTCGTCCAGCCGGTGCTCCAGCTCCTTGCCGGTGAGCTCTCCCATCTCCCGCAGGTCGATGAGGGCCAGGTGGTTGTCTGTGCCGCCGGACACCAGCTTCATCCCCCGCTTCATCAGCCCCTGGGCCAGGGCGGCGGCGTTCTTCACCACCTGCTGCTGATAGGCCTGGAACTCGGGCTTGAGCGCCTCCCCCAGGGCCACGGCCTTGGCGGCGATGACGTGCATCAGCGGGCCGCCCTGGGAGCCGGGGAAGATGGCGGAGTTGAGCTTCTTGGCCAGCTCCTCGTCGTTGGTGAGCAGCATGCCGCCCCGGGGGCCCCGGAGGGTCTTGTGGGTGGTGGTGGACACTACATGGGCGTAGGGCACGGGAGAGGGGTGCAGGCCGGCGGCCACCAGGCCGGCGATGTGGGCCATGTCCACCCACAGGTAGGCCCCCACCTCGTCGGCGATGGCCCGGAAGCGCTGGAAGTCGATGATGCGGGGATAGGCGGAGGCGCCGGCGATGATCATCTTGGGCTTGCACTGCTTGGCCACCTGCTCCAGCGCGTCGTAGTCGATGCGGCCGGTGTTCTCGTCCACCCCGTAGGACACCATGTTGAAATACTTCCCGGAGTAGTTCACCGGGCTGCCGTGGGTCAGATGGCCGCCGTGGTCCAGGTTCATGCCCAGCACCGTGTCCCCGGGCTGGCACAGGGCCATATAGACGGCGTAGTTGGCCTGGGCGCCGGAGTGGGGCTGCACATTGGCGAACTTGGCGCCGAAGAGCTGGCAGGCCCGGTCAATGGCCAGCCGCTCCGCGATGTCCACATACTGGCAGCCGCCGTAGTACCGCTTGCCGGGATAGCCCTCGGCGTACTTGTTGGTGAGCACGCTGCCGGCGGCGGCCAGCACCGCCTCGGACACGATGTTCTCCGAGGCGATGAGCTCGATGTTCTCGCACTGGCGCTGATACTCCTGCCGGATGGCGGCCCCCACCTCCGGGTCAAACCGCTCCACAAAATCCATATACTCCAAGACCATAGGAAACCTCCGCCTTTCTTCTTTTTGGTTTTCCCGATTATTATACTCTGTTTTTCACCGAGAAACAATTGTCATTGGTGAAAAAACTATGTGGCTTTTGGGAGAATTTTGTGTTATCCTTTACAGGAGGTGAATCTCTCTATGAAAAAAGCCGACGTGCTGTCCATCGTCAACGCCCTGAAGGAGCTCTATCCCGACTCCCTGTGCTCCCTGCAATACGACAAGGACTACGAGCTGCTCTTCGCCGTGCGCCTGTCCGCCCAGTGCACCGACGAGCGGGTGAACCAGGTCACCCCCGCCCTGTACGCCCGCTTCCCCACCCTCCAGGCGTTTGCGGAGGCTGACCCGGAGGAGGTGGGGCAGTACATCCACTCCTGCGGCTTCTTCCGGGCCAAGAGCCGGGACATCGTCCTGTCCGCCCAGATGCTGCTGCGGGACTACGGCGGCAAGGTGCCCGGCACCATGGAGGAGCTGCTCAAGCTGCCCGGGGTGGGCCGCAAGACCGCCAACCTCATCTTGGGGGACGTGTACGACACCCCCGGCGTGGTGGTGGCGGACACCCACTGCATCCGCATCACCGGGCGGCTGGGCCTCACCGACGGCACCAAGGACCCGGCCAAGGTGGAGGCGCAGCTGAGAAAGGTGCTCCCCCCGGAGGAGTCCAACAACTTCTGCCACCGCATGGTGCTCCACGGCCGGGCGGTGTGCACCGCCCGCACCGCCAGGTGCGGGGAATGTCCCCTCACCCCCTGGTGCAAGTACGCCAAGACCGAGTTCAAAAAGGTGAAATAGGCAAAGAAGTGACCGGCGGCACGCACCGCCCGTACCGCAAAGCACAGAAAAATCAGACCGGAAAGCACAGCCGCGGGCAGGTTTGCCCGCGGCTGTGTCTTTTCCTATTTCCGCTGTTCCGCCCTGGCGAGGACAAGCTCCAGGGTTTCCCGCCAGGTGGGGGCATCCAGCCCCCTGTCCGGGGGAAGGGAGGCCGCGATGGCCGCCTCATCCCACCCCTCCGGCAGCACCGGCCAGAGCAGCACCCCGTCCAGGTCGGCCCGCAGGGCCAGGCCCTCCAGCAGGTCGGTCAGGTCGGCCCGTCCCAGCCCCAGGGGCAGGGCGTACTGCTCCAGATAGAGGCCGCAGGCGGCGCAGTCCTGCCGGACAAAGGGGGGCAGTTCCCCCAGGCACACCGCCGCCAGGGCGGGGCGGCGGGTCAGGCCGGACACCCGCCGGGCCAGCTCCTCCCGCTCCTCCGGGGTGAGGGGCAGGTCAAACCGGGCGGTCATGGCTGTCCTCCTCCCCGCCGTCCTCCCGCCCGGGGGCGGCAGGCTCCTCCCCCTGGGCACAGTCAGCCGGCGCGTCTTCAGAGGGCTCCTCCCCCTCCCCGGCGACGGCCGCCGCAACCGCTTCCCGCCCCGGCCTGGGCAGGGGCGGCGTGGGCGCCCCCGCGGTTTTGAACCGGATCACCATCACCACCAGGGCGACGGCGGCGGACACCAGGCCCAGCACCTGGGAGCTTCTCAGGGGGGTGCCGAAGAAGTACAGGCTGTCGGTGCGCAGCCCCTCGATGATGGCCCGGCCCACGCCGTACCAGATCACATAGCTGAGGAAGATCTGCCCGTTGAACTTCCGGCCCTTCCTGGCCAGCAGGATGAGCAGGATGAGCCCCAGCAGGTTCCACATGGACTCGTAGAAGAAGGTGGGGTGGACCCCCAGGGTGCCGTCCAGCACCTGCTGGTACTGCCCGGCGTCCACCAGGCCCTGGCCCAGCAGATAGTCGGCGATGGACTGGGAGCACATCCGCCAGGGCAGGTCGGTGAGGCCGCCGAAGGCCTCCACATTCACAAAGTTGCCCCACCGGCCGATCATCTGGCCGATGAGCAGGCCGTACACTCCCACATCCACATAGCACCAGAAGTTCTGCCGCCGGACCCGGCAGTAGATGGCCACGGTGATGACCGCCACGATCACCGCCCCGTAAATGGCCAGCCCGCCGTCCCAGATGGCGATCATCTTGTAGAAGCTGAAGGAGCCGTCGGCGTTGTAGCAGATGGCCGGGTTGAAGATCACATAGTAGGCCCGGGCGCCCACGATACAGGCGGGCACCGCGAAGAACAGCATGTCGATGAGCTTTTCCCGGTCCACGCCAAAGCGCCACGCCCGGTAGTAGCAGAATACCACCGCCAGCAGAAAGCCGCAGGCGATGATGATGCCGTACCAGTGGACGCTCCAGCCCAGCACGGTGAAGGCGATGGGGTTGAGGTCAAACTCCAGGCCGAGGCCCGGAAAGGAGAGTATTTTTTCCATGGGTTATGATACCTTCTCTCTGTTCAGGTCGCGGGGGGCGTCACCACGGACAGGCTGGCGCGCTCCTCCACGCACCAGCCGGCCAGCAGCGCCTGGGCATCCTCCGCCTCGATGCTCTGGAACAGCTCGGGGAAGCGCAGGTAGTCGTCCCCCTCGAAGCAGCTCTGGACCAGGTCGATGCAGGTGCTCTCCAGGGAGTTGAGCCGGCGCACCATGCCGCCGTAGGCCGCCCGCTTCTGGCGCTCCCACAGCTCCGGGTCCAGCCCCTCCCGGGCCAGGCGGGCCGCCTCCTTCAGCGTCTCCTCCAGCACCCGGCGGGGCTCCCGGCTCTCCCCGCCCGCCATGAGGTGGGCGCAGCCGGGGGCGGCGTCGTAATAGCAGTCAAAGGAGCCGTTGATGAGCCCCTGCTGATACAGCCGGTTGTACAGCGGCGCGGAGGAGCCCAGCAGCATGTCGCAGGCCAGCTGGGCGGTCAGCTCCTGGCGCAGCTGCTCTCCCGGCCGGGCGGGGGTGCCCTTGAAGCCCAGCTCAAACATCGGCGCGGACACCGGCATCTCCCGCTGGGCGTAGGCCCGCACCGTCTCCCTGGGCTCGGGCAGGCCCAGATCCACCGCCACCGGGGCGGTGTGGCCGGCGGGGAGGATCTCCTCCGCCAGGGCGCGCACCCGCTCCGGGTCCACGTTGCCCCCCACGCACAGCGCCATGTTGCCCGGCCGGTAGAAGGCTCGGTGGCACTGGTAGAGGATCTCCGGCGTCAGCCCCGCAATGGACTCCACCGTCCCCACCACCCGGCTGCGGATGGGGTTGTGGGCGTACATGCCATCCAGCAGCTGGTGGTAGGCCGCGTCCTCCGGGTCGTCCTCGCACATGCGGATCTCCTGGGCGATGATCCCCTGCTCCTTGGCCACGCTCTCCCGGGTGAAGTAGGGCACCGAGACAAAGCTCAGCAGGGTGCGCAGGTTTTCCTCAAATCCCCGGGTGCCCTCAAAATAGTAGCCGGTGATGTGGCTGGCGGTGAAGGCGTTGTCCACCGCCCCGTTGGCGGCCAGCACCCGCAGGGCGCTGCCGTCCTCGGTGTCAAACATCTTGTGCTCCAGAAAGTGGGCGATGCCCGCCGGGGTGTCCACCCAGCCGGCGCCGTCCTCCTCCCGGAAGCGCAGGTCCATCCCGCCGTACTGGGTGGCGAAGAAGGCGAACTGCCGGCTGTACTCCGGCCGGCGCAGCACCATCACCCGCAGGCCGTTGGGCAGCGTGCTCCGGAACACCCGCTCTCTCAGGGCGGGGTAATCCACAAATTCCATCTCACTGCCCCTCCTTCCCGGTCAGGCGGTACACCGTGTCCAGCTGGATCAGCCGGGCCACCTGGGCCACATCGTCCCCGGTGACCTGTTCCACCGCCCGGGCCAGCAGCTCTCCGTCCAGGCCGCCCCGGGGGGAGAGCAGCCGGGTCACCCAGTCGTCCTCCATCTGCCCCTGGCTGTCCCGGCGGCTGACCAGGCTGTTGACCACCGAGCGCAGGGCGGCGTCCAGCTCCTCCTGGGTGAAATCT
This sequence comes from uncultured Oscillospiraceae bacterium, assembly GCA_944385465.1. Taxonomy (GTDB): domain Bacteria; phylum Bacillota; class Clostridia; order Oscillospirales; family Oscillospiraceae; genus Enterenecus. The sequence continues at coordinate 21,262 of CALWXH010000024.1, forward strand.
CCCCGGCGCACCGCCTCCAGCTGGTCCAGGATGGCCTGCTCCGCCCGGTCAAAGTCGGAAAACTCCACCCCGGAGGACACCGCCAGGATCCCCTTCACCCCGTCCAGCATGGAGGAGGCAAAGTAGCACAGGCTCATCTTCTCCCGGACATGTTCAAACAGTTTGGAGTGGGAGGTGCCCCCATACAGGGCGTTGCACACCAGCAGGGCAGGGTACAGCGGGGTGCCCATGGTCACCCCGCCGGTGCGAAAGCCCATGGCCAGCTTGCCCTGGGTCACGTCCAGCCGGTCCGTCACCCGGCGCACCGGCCCCGCGGGCCGCTCCACCACCTGGCAGGGCAGCCGGACCTCCCGCCCCCGCAGCAGCGGGCCGAAGTGGCGCTCCACCGCCTCCTCCACCCGCTGGGGGTCGGCGCTGCCCCCGTAGCAGACAATCACCCGGGCACCCCGCAGCAGATCCTGATAGCCGTCCCACAGACGCCGGGGGGTCATGGCGGCGGCCTGCTCCGCGTCCCCCAGCTTGTCCAGGGCATAGGCCTCGCCGGCGCACATCTCCTGGGTCAGCCGGAAGATGGACCAGCCCCGCTTGTCGTTGATCCGGGCCCGGATGTCGTCGGCCAGGTTGACCCCTTCGCTCTCCACATAGTCCTGCCGGAACAGGCCGTCCTGGGTGGCCGGGTCCAGCAGCACCTCTCCCATCAGCTCCGCCGCCGGCTCCAGCAGGGCGGTGCCGTCCAGGGTGTAGCGGTCGTCAATGAAGGAGCACAGCAGGCTGACGCACTGGCTCTCCCCCCGCTGCCGGACGCTGGGGCCCAGGGCCGCGCCGTACAGCCGGTCGGTGGCGGCGGACAGCTGCTCCATATCCGGGTAGCGCCGGCTGCCCCGGCACAGCACCTCCGGCGCCAGGGCGTTGACGGTGGCCGTCTGCTCCGCCAGCGGGACCGCCAGGGTGACGCTGAGCAGCCCGGTCTTGAACTGCTCCGTCCGGCACACCGCCAGCTCCACGCCGTCGGCCAGGCTCTTGCAAGATCGTTCCATGGGATTCCTCCATTCCAGCCCGCGCGTGCGGGCAAAAGCAAAGGTATTATACCATCATTTTTCCCGTTTGCCAGCCTCTTTTTTCCCTGTACACGGAATCTTAACATTTCCCCGCCCCGCTGTTATCCTCCGTTGCTTGCCGCAACGGGCCTTTTCTGCTATCATGGCCCACGCAAAGGAGGTTTGCAATCATGTTTTCTGAAAATCTAAAGGCCCTGCGTAAAGCCAGGGGCATGACCCAGGAGGAGCTGGCCGCCCGGCTCCATGTGGTGCGGCAGACCGTATCCAAATGGGAGAAAGGCCTGTCGGTGCCCGACGCGGAGCTGCTCATCCGGCTGGCGGAAGTGCTGGACACCACCGTGGGCCAACTGCTTGGGGCGGATATCCCGGAGGACGGGGAAAGCCGGAACGACCTGGCCGACCAGCTGGCCCGGATCAACGAGCAGCTGGCCATCCGCAACCGCCGGGGACGGTTCATCCTCCGGCTGGTGCTGGGCATCCTGGCCGCCATTGTGGTGTTCAACATCCTGCTCCTGGTGTTCAGTTACGGCGCCTTCCGCTCCTTCCAGGACCCGGAGCAGACCGTCACCAGCGCCAACGAGGCGCTACAGGACGACACCTTCCAGTAAAGGCGCAGGGGCGACAGCCCATGGGGAGGGCGCGAATTCTGACGCTGCCCACATTCCTGCCCTGCTTCCCGGCCGGCGGGGGCTTCCCCGCCGGCCATTTTTCTGTCCAAACCCGCGATTTTCCCCTTGACAATCCGCCGCCTGCGTGGTATAGTCAATCAAGTTGTAAAGCTTGCTCACTTTACACAAAGTCTTGTGGAGGTGGTCTTCTGTGAAAAATCAGGCATACCGCATGGCGATGCTCTTTGATTTTTACGGCGATCTGCTCACCGACCGGCAGAAGGAATTCTACGACCTCTACTACAACGAAGACCTCTCCCTGGCCGAGATCGCGGAGAACTACGGCATCTCCCGCCAGGGCGTGCGGGACGTCATCGTCCGGGCGGAGGCGGCCATGACCGAGGTGGAGGACAAGACCCACATCATCCGCCGCTTCTTCCAGATGCGCGGCCAGATCGACGCCATCGACCAGGCCGCCGACCGGCTGCTCCAGCTGGCCGACCGGAGAAGCGCCCGGCCCGAAGAGCTGGACGAGATCGGCCGCATCATCAAGGAAAACACCGCCAAGCTCAAACAGGAGTAAGCCATGGCATTTGAAAGCTTAACTGAAAAACTTGCCGCCACCTTCAAGCGCCTGCGGGGCAAGGGCCGTCTGTCCGAGTCCGATGTGAAGCAGGCCATGAAGGAGATCAAGATGGCCCTGCTGGAGGCGGACGTCAACTTCAAGGTGGTGAAGAACTTCATCGCCTCCGTGTCCGAGCGAGCTGTGGGCGCCGACGTGATGGAGTCCCTCACCCCCGCCCAGATGATCGTCAAGATCGTCAATGAGGAACTCACCGCCCTCATGGGGGGCGGCGACAGCAAGCTGGCCATCTCCTCCACCCCGCCCACCGTGGTGATGCTGGTGGGCCTGCAGGGCGCGGGCAAGACCACCAACGGGGCCAAGCTGGCCGGCCTGATGAAGAAGCAGGGCAAGCGACCCCTTCTGGCCGCCTGTGATATCTACCGCCCCGCCGCCATCCAGCAGCTGGAGGTGGTGGGCGGCCAGCTGGATCTGCCCGTGTTCCAGATGGGGCAGGCAAATCCCGTGGACATCGCCAAGGCCGCCGTGGAGCACGCCAGGCGCCACGGCAACGACATGGTCTTTCTGGACACCGCCGGCCGGCTCCACGTGGACGAGCAGCTCATGGACGAGCTGCGAGCCATCAAGGCCGCCGTCTCCCCCACCGAGATCCTGCTGGTGGTGGACGCCATGATCGGCCAGGACGCCGTCACCGCCGCCAAGGCCTTTGACGACGCGCTGGACATCGACGGCGTCATGCTCACCAAGCTGGACGGCGACGCCCGGGGCGGCGCGGCCCTGTCCATCCGGGCGGTCACCGGCAAGCCCATCAAGTTCGCCGGCACCGGCGAGAAGCTGGACAACATTGAGGTGTTCCACCCTGACCGCATGGCCAGCCGCATCCTGGGCATGGGCGACGTGCTCTCCCTCATCGAGAAGGCGGAGCAGACCCTGGACGCCAAGAAGGCCGCCGAGCAGCTGGAGCGGCTGCGCAAGAACAAATTCACCCTCTCCGATTTCTACGATCAGCTCAAGCAGCTCAAGGGCATGGGCGATCTGCAGGATATCGCCTCCATGCTCCCGGGCATGGGCGGCAAGAAGATGGACCTGTCGGTGGATGAAAAGGGCCTGGCCCGCACCGAGGCCATCATCCAGTCCATGACCCCCTATGAGCGGGAAAATCCCTCGGTGCTCAACTCCAGCCGGAAAAAGCGCATCGCCGCCGGCTCCGGCACCCAGGTGGTGGACGTCAACCGGCTGCTCAAGCAGTTCGAGGGCATCCAGCAGCTCACCCGCCAGTTTGCCAACCCCAAGAAGTCCAAGGGCCTGCTCAGCCGGTTCAAGGGCATGGGCGGCGGCCTGCCCTTCTGAGGAGAAGCGCTGAGCCGTCGCGAACAGCCCGGATGGACCGCAGCGAGGACGAGCGGAGGGGCGCAAAGCGGCCCGCAGACCAGTCCGAGACGGAGGGAAGCCGGGCGTCGTGAACAGGCGAGGCGTGACAACAGAGAAGCGCGAGGATAGGCGCATAGGGGAGATAAGACGGGAGCGGATGGACAGAGCCCAGGGACGGCCCGCGGCCGGGCCGGGTCTGTCCGGAGTCGGACGGCTTATATCCCCGGCCATGCGCCCAATCCGAGCGTGATCACACGGAAGCGCTGAGCCGTCGCGAACAGCCCGGATGGACCGCAGCGAGGACGAGCGGAGGGGCGCAAAGCGGCCCGCAGACCAGTCCGAGACGGAGGGAAGCCGGGCGTCGTGAACAGGCGAGGCGTGACAACGTCGTCGCAAAGCCCGCTTTGCCCAAGGACACTTTCGTTGGTTCGTGTCCCCGCCCCAGGGCGGAAGGACATTTACCATATAGGATCGAATTACTTTGGAGGTGAATATATCATGGTGAAAATCAGACTGCGCCGCATGGGCGCCAAGAAGGCCCCCTTCTACCGCGTGGTGGTGGCCGACTCCCGCTACCCCCGGGACGGCCGCTTCATTGAGGAGATCGGCACTTACGATCCCCGTCAGGAGCCCGCTGCCATCAACATCGACGTGGAGCGCGCCCAGGCCTGGATCAAGACCGGCGCCCAGCCCACCGACACCGTGCGCGACCTGCTGAAAAAGGCCGGCCTGTAAGCGCCCGGAACTGGAGGCCCGCAATGAAGGAATTACTCACGTATATCGCCCAGAGCCTGGTGGAACACCCGGAGGCGGTTTCCGTCACCGAATTTGAGTCCGCCGGCGAGACGGTACTGGAACTCCGGGTGGCCCCGGAGGACATGGGCAAGGTCATCGGCCGTCAGGGCCGTATCGCCAGGGAGATCCGGGCGCTCATGCGCTCGGTGGCCCAGCGCCAGGGCAAAAAAATCTCGGTCGACATCATCGACTAAGCCATAAAGCGAGGGCTGCGCGCCCTCGCTTTATCACTATCCAATCCATTTTTCTCCGCACACAGGTTCATGGGAGGTATCCTGCTATGCCCGATCAATTTTTGGAATGCGGCAAAATCGTCAACACCCACGGCATCCGGGGTGAGGTGAAGATCCAGCCCTGGGCGGACAGCCCGGAGGTGCTGTGCGCCCTCCCCGCCCTGTACATCGACGGGCGGAAGGTGGCCATCCGCTCCGCCCGGGTCCACAAGGGCAACGTCATCGCCCTGCTGGAGGGGGTGGAGGACGTGGATCAGGCCATGCTGCTGAAAAACAAGGTGGTCTGTCTGGACCGGGGCGATCTGAAGCTGCCGGAGGGCACCTTCTTCCTGGCCGACCTCATGGGGCTGCGGGTCATCGATGAGGCGGGCGTGGAGCTGGGGGTGCTCCGGGAGGTCCTCTCCCCCTCCCGGCAGCAGGTGTACGTGGTGCAGGGGGAGCGGGAGATCCTCATCCCCGCGGTGCCAGAGTTCATTCTGGAGACCAACGTCCCCGGCGGCTACATCCGGGTGCGCCTCATCGAAGGGATGTGAGGGTGTGTACCGCATCGACATCATGACCCTCTTCCCCGACACGGTGGGGGATGTGCTCTCCGAGTCCATCCTGGGCCGGGCCCAGGAGCGGGACCTGCTGCGCATCGACACCCACCAGATCCGGGACTACACCCTGAACAAGCAGAAGCAGGTGGACGACTACCCCTACGGCGGCGGCCACGGGGCCGTCCTGCAGGCAGATCCCCTCTACCAGTGCTGGAAGCACATCACCGATACCCACGGCCCCGGCCGCACCATCTACCTCTCCCCCTGCGGCAAGACCTTCACCCAGGGGGACGCCAGGCGGTTGGCGGCGGACCATGGCCACCTCATCCTGGTGTGCGGCCACTATGAGGGCATCGACCAGCGCTTCATCGACGAGTGCGTGGACGAGGAGATCTCCCTGGGGGACTTTGTGCTCACCGGCGGGGAGATCGCCGCCATGGCGGTGGCTGACGCGGTGTGCCGCCTGGTGCCCGGGGTGCTGTCCGACCCCGCCTGCTTTGAAAACGAGAGCCACTGGGACGGGCTGCTGGAGTACCCCCAGTATTCCAGGCCCGAGGTGTGGCACGGCCGGGCCGTGCCCAAGCAGCTGCTGGCCGGCAACCACAGCCAGGTGGAGCGCTGGCGGCGCAAGGAGCAGCTACGCCGCACCCGGCAGCGCCGGCCCGACCTGTTTGCCCGGCTGGACCTGTCCTCCAAGGAGGATCAGAAACTGCTGGCCGAGCTGGACTGGGAGGACAGCCGCCCCGCCCTCACCCAGCCCCTGACTATCCGCCCGGCTACCCCCGAGGACCTGCCCCGCCTGCTGGCCATCGCCGCCCAGGCCCAGGCCCGGCTGCGGCGCCATGGGGTGGATCAGTGGCAGGACGCCGGCGGCTACCCGGGCCGGGCCGATTTTCAGGCCGACATGGCCCGGGGGGAGTGCCATGTGATCTGTCACGGCGGGGACATCGCCGCCTTCTTCACCCTCTCCGCCGCCCACGAGGCGGGCTATGACGCCATCACCGACGGCAAGTGGAGCAGCGACGAGCCCTACGCCGTCCTCCACCGCTGTGCCGTGGCCGACGGCTTCCAGGGCCTGGGGGTGGCGGACCGGATGGTGGCGGAGTGCAAGGCCCTCACCCTCGCCATGGGCCGCCGCTGGCTGCGGGCGGACACCCACAAGAAGAACAGGACCATGCAGAACCTGCTGCGGCGCAGCGGGTTCCAGTATCGGGGCAACGTGCTGGTGGACACCGACCCCGGCCACGACCCCCGCCGCCTGGCCTTTGAGGTCAGGCTGGCCGGCAAACCGCTCACCGGGGAGGAACGCCCATGAATCTCACCAATCCCAACCACATCAGGGCCCTGCTCACCCGCCACGGCTTCCATTTTTCCAAGTCCATGGGCCAGAACTTCCTCATCCAGGACTGGGTGCCCCAGCAGATCGCCGACGCCGCCGGCCTGGACGCCGACTGCGGCGTGCTGGAGATCGGCCCGGGCATCGGCCCCCTCACCGTGCAGCTGGCCCGGCGGGCGGGCAGGGTGGCCGCGGTGGAGCTGGACCGCTCCCTGCTGCCCATTCTGGCCGAGACCCTGGCGGACTGCCCCAACGCCCACGTCATCCCCGGCGACGTGATGAAGCTGGATCTGGACGGGCTGGTCCGGGCGGAATTTCCCGGCCTGACGGTGAAGGCCTGCGCCAACCTGCCCTACAACATCACCACGCCGGTCCTCACCCGGCTGCTGGAGTCCCAGCTCTTCGCCTCCATCACCGTGATGATCCAGCGGGAGGTGGCCCGGCGGATCTGCGCCGGGCCGGACAGCGCCGACCGGGGCGCCTTCTCCCTGTTCTGCCAGTACCACGCCCGGTGCGAGCTGCTCTTTGACGTGGGGCCGGAGTGCTTCCTCCCCGCCCCAAAAGTGACCTCCAGCGTGGTGCGCCTCACCCCCCTGGCCGCCCCGCCGGTGGACGCCGAGCCCAGGGCTCTCTTCGCCGTCATCCGGGCATCCTTCGCCCAGCGGCGCAAGACCCTGCTCAACGCCCTGGCCGCCGCCTATGGCAGCCGCCTTTCCAAGGATGAGCTGCGGCAGATCCTCCATGAATGCGGCCTGTCGGAGTCTGTCAGAGGGGAGCGGCTCACCCTGGAGGAGTTCAGCCGGTTGTCAAAATTTTTGCAATCTTAGCAAATTGCACTTGCATTTTCTCCCGTTTTCCCATACACTATAACCAAGTATAGGCCGGCGGTCCGGCCTGATCCCCACAGAAACAGGAGGCAAGCAACCATGGCACCTACACACAATCAAGCGGTATTGAAGTGGATCGACGAGATGGCGGCCAAGACCCGCCCCGCGTCCATTGTCTGGATCGACGGAAGTGAGGCTCAGCTGGAGGCGCTGCGTCAGCAGGCCGTGGACGAGGGCATCCTTCTCCGGCTCAATCAGGAGAAGCTCCCCGGCTGCTATCTCCACCGCACCCATCCCCACGACGTGGCCCGGGTGGAAGACCGGACCTACATCTGCTGCCGGAACCGGGAAAACGCCGGCCCCACCAACAACTGGATGGACCCGCAGGAGATGTACGCCAAGCTGTACGCCCTGTTTGAGGGCTCCATGGAGGGGCGCACCATGTATGTCATCCCCTACTCCATGGGGGTGGTGGGCTCTCCCTTCGCCAAGTACGGCATCGAGCTCACCGATTCCATCTATGTGGTGCTCAACATGGCCATCATGACCCGGGTGGG
>CALWXH010000025.1 GCA_944385465.1 uncultured Oscillospiraceae bacterium
TTCATGGTGGACTATGACGACGCCGGCTCCATCGGCAAGCGCTACCGCCGCCAGGACGAGATCGGCACCCCCTACTGTGTCACCGTGGACTTCCAGACCGTGGGAAGCGACACGGAGGAGGCGGACCACGCCGTCACCATCCGGGACCGGGACACCATGGAGCAGGTCCGGATCCCCATTGACCAGCTGAAGGCCTGGCTGGACGAAAAGCTGGCCTACTAAGGATTCATGGCACGCATTTTCCGGTGTTTCCTCTTCCAGCGCCGTCCCGCTCCGGACCTCAGGCGGGGCAAGCGGGCCGGTTTCTGGATCTGGAACTGGGCGCTCCTGCTGGCCGCCGCCCTGGGTCTGGGGCTGCTGTCCCTGTCGCTGGCCCCGGGCAACTACGGCTGGGTCATCTTCTTCGACTACTGCGCCAGCCCCGTCCTGCTGTGTCTGAACCTGCTTCCCCCCATGCTGCTGGCCGCCGCGCTCTACGGCATCCTGGGCCGCCCCTGGCTGGCCCAGCTGCTCACGGCCATCCCGGTGATGGCGCTGTCCCTGGGTAATTACTACAAGCTGGCCTTCCGGGACGACCCGGTGGTGGCCACCGACCTGCTGATCCTGGGAGAGGCGGGCCAGATGGCCGGGCGGTATCAGCTGTTTCTCAACAAGAGAATCGCCGCGGTCCTGATTCTGTGCGCCCTCAGCGTGGCGGCCCTGTTCCTGCTGGCCCGCGGGCTGCCCCGGTGGAGGGGCCGGCTGGCGGGGGCCCTGATCCCCCTGGCCATCGCCGGCGCCCTCATTCCCACCTATGCGGATGACCAGCTCTACAGCGACACCGCCCAGCTGGAGCACCTGAATCAGTGGGTTGCCACCCATCAGTACCTCTCCCACGGCCTGCTCTATCCCTTTTTACACAGCGTAAAGGACGCGCTGCCCACGCCGCCGGAGGGATATTCCGCCCAGGACGCCGCCGGCCTGCTCTCCCAGTACGAGGACGGGGACATCCCGGAGGAGCGGAAGGTCAACCTGGTGGGCATCATGCTGGAGGCCTTCGCCGATTTCTCCGTGTTCGACCAGATCGAGTTCCAGCAGGACGTCTATGCCGATTTTCACGCCCTCCAGGCGGAGAGTTATTCGGGCAACCTGATCACCAACATCTTTGCCGGCGGCACCGTCAACACCGAGCGGGCCTTTCTCACTGGCTTCTCCTCGGAGGATCCCAACTTCCGCACGGACACCTCCTCCTATGTGTGGTATCTCCGCCGGCAGGGCTATCAGACCTCCGGCGACCACCCCTCCAACCAGTGGTTCTACAACCGGAGCAACATCAACTCCTATCTGGGGTTTGAACAGTACCGCTTCGTGGAAAACTACTACACCCAGTTCACCGGCGGCGACGTGGCCTATGACGCCATTTTCTTCCCCCAGCTCACCGACTCCATTGTGGAGCAGCTGAAGTCCGGCGACCCCCTGTTCTCCTTCTCCGTCTCCTACCAGGGCCACGGCCCCTACGGCGCCGACACCTGCTGGTACGGCGAGGTGGACGACTTTGTGGGCAACTATGAGCTGGACCAGGCCAGCCGCACCATTCTGTCCAACTACTTCGGCTCCCAAATGGACACCCAGTCCTACCTGATGGAGATGGTGGACACCTTCCGGGAGCTGGACGAGCCCATTGTCCTGGTGATCTTCGGCGATCACAAGCCCTGGCTGGGCAACAACGGCTCGGTATACAGCGCCCTGGGCATCGACCTGAGCCTGTCCAGCGAGGAGAGCTTCTACAACTACTGGTCCACCCCCTACCTCATCTGGGCCAATGACGCCGCCAAGGAGGTTCTGGGCAACGACTTTGTGGGGGAGGGGCCCGACGTCTCGCCCTGTTTTCTGATGAATCTGGTCTTTGACCAGTGCGGCTGGGCGGGCGACGCCTACATGCAGGCGGTCTATGACTGCTGGCAGGCCCTGCCGGTCATCCACACCTCCGGTCTCTGCCTCACAGATGACGGCGCGCTCACTTCCGCGCTCTCCCAGGAAGATCAGGCGCTGTACCGGCGCTTTGCCTATCTGTCGTACTACCGCTCCACCCACTTCGACGATTAAATAGAAAGGAATGATCTCTGTGACCCACCAGGAATTGGCCCTCACCGCCGCCAAAGGGCGGCTGCTGGGGCTGGACATGGTGTACCGGGCCGCTTCCGGACATCCCGGCGGCTCCCTCTCCGCCATGGACCTTCTCACCGACCTGTACCAGAATATCATGCGCATCGACCCCCAGAACCCCCGGGACCCCGACCGGGACCGCTTCGTGCTCAGCAAGGGCCACTGCACCCCTGCCCTCTACCCCATGCTGGCGCTGCGCGGCTACTTCCCCCTGGCTGACCTCCAGCTGTTCCGCTCCATCCACGGGCAGATGTCCGGCCACGCCGAGATGAATCTGGTCAAGGGTGTGGACATGTCCACCGGCAGCCTGGGCCAGGGCATCTCCGTGGCCGTGGGCATGGCCCTGGCCGGGAAGATGGACCAGAAGTCCTACCGGGTCTACGCCATGCTGGGAGACGGCGAGATCGAAGAGGGCCAGGTGTGGGAGGCGGCCATGTCCGCGGCCAAATTCCATCTGGACAACCTGTGCGCCATCGTGGATGTCAACGGCCTGCAGATCGACGGCCCCACCGCCGAGGTCATGCCCTCCGAGCCCCTGGATGAAAAGTGGGCCTCTTTCGGCTGGCACGTCATCCTCTGCGACGGCCACGACTTTGCCGCCATTGAGCAGGCCTTTGCCCAGGCCGCGGCAGTCAAGGACAAGCCCACCGTCATCCTGGCCCGCACCGTCAAGGGCAAGGGCGTCTCCTACATGGAGAACAATGTGGGCTGGCACGGCAAGGCCCCCAACGCCCAGCAGTACCATCAGGGCCGGGAGGAGCTCATCGCCCAGATCAAGGAGCTGGCCGTCCAGGCCGGCCGCTCCCCCGAGGAGGAGCTGGCCCCCATTCTGGCCATTCTGTGTGAAGATAAGGAGGGGAACTGACATGTCTGAGCATATCGCCACCCGTGTGGCCTACGGCGAAACCCTGGCCGCCATGGCCCAGCAGTATCCCGACCTGGTGGTGCTGGACGCGGACCTGTCCGGCTCCACCAACAGCAAGAAGTTCGCCGATGTGTGCCCTGAGCGGTTCTTCAACATCGGCATTGCCGAGGCAAACATGACCGGCATCGCCGCCGGCCTGGCCACCTGCGGCAAGCGCCCCTTCATCAGCACCTTCGCCATGTTTGCCACCGGCCGGGCCTGGGAGCAGATCCGCAATTCCATCGCCTATCCCCGGCTGAATGTCAAGGTGGTGGGTTCCCACGGCGGCCTGTCCGTGGGCGAGGACGGGGCCACCCACCAGTGTCTGGAGGACTACGCCATCATGCGGGCCATCCCCGGCATGATGGTCCTCTCCCCCTGTGACGGGCCGGAGATGCGCCTGGCCACCAAGGCGCTGCTGGACTACGACGGCCCCGCCTACATGCGCCTGGGCCGGCTGGCGGTGGACTCCGTCACCGACGAGATCCCCGGCTACACCTTTGAGCTGGGCAAGGGCATCCAGCTGCGGGAGGGCAGCGATGTCACCGTCATCGCCACCGGCATGATGGTGCAGCAGGCCGTCCTGGCCTCGGACGCTTTGAAGTCCGAGGGTGTGGGCGTGCGGGTCATCGACATGCACACCATCAAGCCCCTGGACGAGGAGATCGTTCTGAAGGCGGCCCGGGAGACCGGCGTCATCGTCACCAGCGAGGAGGCCACCGTCCTGGGCGGCCTGGGCTCCGCGGTCTGCGAGTGCGTGGCCGGAAGCTGCCCGGTCCCCGTGATCCGCCACGGCGTGCAGGACGAGTTCGGCCGCTCCGGCGAGGCCAAGCAGGTGCTGGCCGCCTTCGGCCTCACCGCCGACGGCATTGCCACCGCCGTCCGGAAGGCTCTGAACCTGAAGAAATAAGCCGCGCTCCGGCCCGGGCACCCCCGGGCCGGAGCATGTTCAAAAAAATATCCCGCCGTAAACAAAAATAATGTTGACAAACCGCCTTTCGTGCGGTATACTAACTCTTGCCCTGTCGGGGCCATCCCATGGCGGCATAGCTCAGTTGGCTAGAGCATACGGTTCATACCCGTAGTGTCATGTGTTCGAATCACATTGCCGCTACCACCCGGAGAGGCGGCGATGGCCGCCCCTTCGGGACCCAACCCAGCGCCCGCTTTGGGCATCAACGGCCCGTTGGTCAAGCGGTTAAGACACCGCCCTTTCACGGCGGTAACACGGGTTCGAGTCCCGTACGGGTCACCAATATGGAGGCTTAGCTCAGCCGGTAGAGCGCTTGCTTCACACGCAAGAGGTCACAGATTCGAGTTCTGTAGTCTCCACCAAAGAAAGGACACGACGCAAGTCGTGTCCTTTCTTTTTTTGGTTTCGCGGGCCGCTCTCCCGCTCCCCCTTCGCCATTGGAATGCCCGGGCAAAATAAATCCGTCCCGCGCCGCCACATTTTCCTCAACACACGACACCCAAACTCCTTAGCGTCGCAATGGCTCTAAGGATTTTTGCTTTTCCCCCGTGAAAATTATCAAAATTAAGTGTTTCCTCTTCCGCGATAACATGATATGCTAAAGCCAGCAGGATGCCCGCCCTTCCGGGGCAGGGCTCCAGTTCCGATGAAATAAAATATATCTTGACTGCCCAGCCTCCGGCGCGGTTCCGGGCTGTTGTGAGAAAGGATGGCGCCCCATGGATGATACCACACTGCAAAGCTGTCGCCAGTTCGTCTCCCTGCTGGCCTCGGACGCCCCCGCTCCGGGAGGTGGAGGGGCCGCCGCCCTGGTGGGGGCCATCGGCACCGCCCTGGGCCACATGGTGGGCTCCCTCACCGTGGGCAAACAGAAGTATGCCGATGTGGAGGACGAAATCCGCGCTCTGATGGCCCGGTGCGAAGCGCTCCAGGCGCAGCTGCTGGATCAGGTGGCCGCGGACGCGGAGGGGTTCCTCCCCCTGGCCCGGGCCTACGGCATTCCCAAGGATGATCCCAGCCGGGCCCAGGTGCTGGAGGAGGCCACCGTCACCGCCTGCCAGGCCCCCATGCGCATCATGGAGCTGTGCCGGGACAGCCTGACGGTCATCGCCGTGCTGGCGGAAAAGGGCTCCCGGCTGGCGGTGTCCGACGCCGGGTGCGCCGCGGTGCTGGTGAAAGCGGCCCTCCAGGCCGCCAGCCTGAATGTCTTTATCAACACCAAGACTCTGCACAACCGCGCCCTGGCCCAGGAGCTGAACGAGAAATGCCTGCACTGGCTGGAGGTGTGCGGCCGCCAGGCGGACGAGATCTTTGAGACGGTCAAACACGGATTTTTCTCATGAGGGGGCACCGGCATGGCAAAACTGTTGTTGGGAAAAGAAGTCACCGCCGTTATGAACCAGCGCCTGCAGGAACAGGCGGCACAGCTGAAATCGGCCGGCGTCACGCCAAAGCTGGCCATTGTCCGCTGCGGGGCCGATCCCTCTGACGTGGCCTACGAAAAGGGGGCGGAGACCCGGGCCGCCCTGGTGGGGGTGGACGTGGAGAAATTCCTTCTGCCGGAGCAGGCCGCCAAAGAAGAGGTCCTGGCCGTCATCGACCGGATCAATGCCGATCCCGGCATGCACGGCTGCCTCATGCTGCGCCCGCTGCGCGGCCGTCTGCGGGATGCCCAGGATGAGATCTGCAACCGTTTGCTCCCGGAAAAGGACGTGGACTGCATGACGGATCTGTCCAACGCCGGCGTCTTTACCGGAAAAGATCTGGGCTTCCCCCCCTGTACCCCCCAGGCCTGTATGGAAATCCTCCACCACTACGGCATCGACCCCAAGGGCAAGCGGGCGGTGGTCATCGGCCGCAGCCTGGTGGTGGGCAAGCCCGTGGCCATGATGCTGCTGGCGGAGCACGCCACCATCACCATCTGCCACACCAAGACGGTGGATACCCCCGCCGTCGCCCGCCGGGCCGACATCCTGATCTCAGCCGCCGGAGCCCTGGGCAGCCTGACCAAAGACCATGTCCGCCCCGGCCAGATCGTATTGGACGTGTCCGTCAACTGGGACCCGGAAAAGCCCAATGCCAGAGGCGGGCTGGGGGCCATGGCGGGGGACGCCGTGTTTGAGGAAGTAGCGCCCATTGTGGACGCCATCACCCCGGTGCCCGGGGGCGTGGGCACCGTCACCACCAGCGTACTCATGGGCCACGTGATGGAGGCCGCTCGCCGCACCCTGGCCTGACCGGGCCGTTGAAAGACCCGCCCCTGGGCAGCTACTCGGCTGCCAAAGGGCCGATTACAGGAAGGAGGCGCCGGATAAAAAAACGCAAACGGGATCCAATGCAAACCCAGCACAGCGGTTTGCATTGGGAGAGGAGGAGCAAGGGAGCGGGCGCAGTTTTCCCCGCAAGGTGGAAACGTAGCTAAGCGGACTTTGCTCCGACGACAGAGTAGGGCCAGCGCGTCAAGTGCTGCGGGATGGGAGGTCGCCCGCGGACGAAGCGCCTGCTTGCGGCAGGCGCGCGGTGCTGTCCCGCATCCGCTGCCACCCTGGGAGGTCACACTCCTTTCGTGGCGTAGTCGAAAGGAGTCTGATCAAAATGAATACCACCAACAAGGTCAAGCAACTCGTCCTCAACGCCATGCTGGCCGCCGTGTGTTTCGTGCTGGCTATGTACAGCCTGGACTTCGGCGCGGTCAAATTCACCTTTGAGGGGATCCCCGTCCACATCGCCTCGCTGCTGTTCGGGCCTGCCTCCGGCATGGCGGTGGGCGGAGTGGGCACGCTGCTGTACCAGCTGCTGCGCTATGGCATCACCGCCACCACCCCGCTGTGGATCCTGCCCTATGTGCTGTGCGGCGGCGTGGTGGGTCTGGCGGCGAAACGGCGCCGCTATTCCCTGAGCCGGCTGCAAACGGTTCTGCTCATCGTGGCCGGCGAGCTGATCATCACCCTGTGCAATACCGGCGCCCTCTATGTGGACAGCAATTTGTACGGCTGGTACTACCCGGCGCTGATCACCGGATACCTGGCCCTGCGCCTGTTCATCTGTGTGGCAAAAGCTGTCGTCTATGGACTGGTCCTTCCTGAAGTAGTCCAAATTCTCCGCCGCGTGCTCCATCTGGAGTTTGCGCCGCAAAAAGGGATGGGAAAATGACCGCTGAAGAAGCCATCGCCTATATCGAAAACTACACCTGGAGCGCCTCCCGGCTGGGGCTGGAACGGACCCAGGAATTGCTGCGCGCCCTGGGCGACCCCCAGAAGCAGCTGAAGTTTGTCCACGTGGCCGGCAGCAACGGCAAGGGCTCCACCTGCGCCATGACCGAGTCCATCCTGCGCGCCGCGGGGTACCGCACGGGGCTGTACATCTCCCCCTACATCCAGGACTTCTGCGAGCGGATGCAGGTCAACGGGGAGAACATCCCCGGGCAGCGGCTGGCCGACATCACCGAGCGGGTGCAGGCCATTGCCGACGCCATGGACGACCACCCCAGCCAGTTTGAGCTGGTCACCGCCATCGCCATGGTGTACTTTCTGGAGGAACACTGCGACATTGTGGTGCTGGAGGTGGGCATGGGGGGCGCCCTGGACTCCACCAACGCCATCGACGCGCCGGAGGTGGCGGTGATCTGCAACATCGGCCTGGAGCACACGGAATATCTGGGCAGCACCCTGGAGGCCATCGCCGCCACCAAGGCGGGCATCATCAAGCCGGGCTGCGCCGTGGTGTGCTATGACGGCGCGCCGCAGGTCACCCAGGTGATCGCCCGGGCGTGTCAGGACAAGGCCGTGCCCATGGCGCTGGCCCGGTTTGCGGAGATCGCCCCCCTGTCCCACGACCTGTCCGGCCAGCGGTTTGGCTGGCGGGGCCGGGAGTATCAGCTGCCCCTGTTGGGGGCGCACCAGCTGCACAACGCCGCGGTGGCCCTGGAGATTGTCCAGGCCCTGAGGGCGCGGGGCTGGGACATCCCGGAGGAGGCGGTCCGGGCGGGACTTGCCCGCACCCGGTGGCCCGCCCGGTTCGAGGTGCTCTCCCGGGACCCCCTGTTTATCCTGGACGGGGGCCACAACCCCCAGTGCGCCCAGGCCATGGCCCAGGTGCTCCGGGATTACCTCCCCGGGGAGAAGGTCACCTTCCTCATGGGGGTGCTGGCGGACAAGGACTACCACGCCATTCTGGACGCCCTGCTCCCCTTCGCCGCCGGCTTTGTCTGCCTCACCCCGGACAGCCCCCGGGCCCTTCCCGCCCAGGATCTGGCCCAGATCATCCGGGGCAGAGCCCCCCTTCCCGTCCAGGTGTGCCCCGGCCCGGCGGAGGGCATCCCCGCCGCCCTGGACGCCGGCCTGCCGGTGGTGGCCTTCGGCTCTCTCTATCAGGCGGGCGGGGTGCGCACCGCCTTCCCGCCCGCCCTGCGCCGCTGGCTGAGAAGGCGGAGCATCGCCGCCCGGGAGGCCCTCACCCCGGAGCAGCAGGATTCCCTCTCCCACCAGATCACCCGGCAGGTGCTCTCCAGCCCGGAATTTCAGCGCGCAGGCACCATTCTGGTCTATCGGGCGGTGCGGCGGGAGGCCTCCCTGAACGAGCTCACCGCCATCGCCCTGGCCCAGGGGAAGACTGTCTGCTACCCCAGATGCGTCAGCTCCACCCAGATGGCCGCCCTGATCCCGGAGGGGGCGGCAAGCTGGAGCCAGGGGAGCTTCGGCATCCCGGAGCCGGTGCCTGAGCGCTCCCGCCCGGTCTCCCCGGAGGAGATCGACCTGGTGCTGTGCCCCTGCACAGTATTTGACGAGCAATGCAACCGCATGGGCATGGGGGCGGGGTATTATGACCGCTACCTGCCCCAGCTGCGCCCCGGCGCGGTGGTGGCCGCCGTGGCCTTTGAATGTCAGAAGGCGGCCAGCGTCCCCACAGATTCCTGGGACTACCCCATGGATGTGGTGTTCACCGAGCGCGCCACCTACCGCCGGCCCCCCGCCGCCCGGCCCTGAAGCCGGCCCGGCGGGCCCGGGGCGCGCTCTTTTTCCGTGAGAAGGCAGAAGATAGGAGATCGGAGTTTTGGTGCCGCCTGCGGCGGCGATTGGAGTTGCCCGGCTGCGCCGGACAACTCCAATCCTATCTCCTATCTCATAACTCCTATCTGCTTCCGCTCTCCCACCACGCCGGGAACGCCGGGTCTTTCGGGGAGAGGCCGGGGGTGGGAGTTTCCGTCTTGACGAGTTCCCCGCCGGGCATTGACGCCGTGGCGGGGCTGTGCTATAGTGTATTTGCTGACAGTGTGTCAGATATTTTGCCCCATCCGCCCGCCGCCCTGTCCCGGGCGGCTGCGCGCTGCATGTCAAAAGGAGAGACCTGTTATGAGCAAACCTCTGGTGGCCTATTTTTCGGCCAGCGGCGTCACGGAGAGAGCGGCCAAGGAGCTGGCCCGGGCCGTGGACGCCGACCTGTATGAAATCCGTCCGGCACAGCCTTACACCGCTGCCGACCTGGACTGGCGGGATGAGAAAAGCCGCTCCACCCTGGAGATGCAGGACTCCGCCTGCCGCCCGGAGATTTCCGGCACGCCGGTGGACCTGACCCGGTATGACACCATATTCCTGGGCTTTCCCATCTGGTGGTATGTGGAGCCCCGGATCGTGGACACCTTCCTGGAGGGGCATGATTTCACCGGGAAAACCCTCATCCCCTTTGCCACCTCCGGCGGCAGCGGCATCGGCCGCGCGGAGGAGAGCCTGCGGGCCCGCTGCCCCGCCGCCAGCTGGAAGCCGGGCCGGCTCCTGCGCGGCTCCGACGGCCCCCAGTGGGCCCGCCGCATCCTGGAAGACTGAGGAGGGCGCAGCTATGCCAAAAGGCTCCCCGGCGCTTACCCTGGCCCGGAAGGACGAGATCGTCTCCGCCTGCGCCGCCCTCTATGAGGCCATGAGCTTCCGGGACATCACCATCCGGGACATCGGAGAAAAAACCTCCTTCACCCGCACCTCCATCTACAACTACTTCCAGACCAAGGAGGAGATCTTCCTGGCGCTGCTCCAGCGGGAGCACGAGGCCTGGGCCGGGGACCTGGACGAGATCGCCCGCCAGCCGGTTCCCATGTCCGCCAGCCAGTTTGCCCACGCCCTCGCCCGCACGCTGGAGCGGCGCGCCCGCATGCTCAAGCTCATGAGCATGAACCTCTACGACATGGAGGTCAACAGCCGGCTGGAAAACCTGGTGGAGTTCAAGCGGGCCTACGCCGGCGCCCTCGCCGCCCTCCGCAGCTGCCTGCGCCGGTTTTTCCCCTCCATGGGGGAAGCGGAAATCCAGTCCTTTCTCTACACGCTCTTCCCCTTCCTGTTCGGGGTCTATCCCTACACCGCCATCACGGAAAAGCAGGCAGAGGCCATGGCGCTGGCCGGAGTGGAACTCCCCCGCCACACCGTTTCCACCCTGATCCAGCCCCTGGCAGAGACACTGCTGCGCCCCTATTCGCCCCAGTAAGTCCCCACACACGGCAAAAGGTCCGCCCCGAACAGGGGCGGACCTTTCTTTTTCTGTTTCTGCCGCCGCGGCCTCAGATTCCCATCGTCCGCAGCAGATTGACCATTTCGATGGCCCCCTGGGCGCACTCGGAGCCCTTGTTGCCCGCCTTGGTGCCCGCCCGCTCGATGGCCTGCTCAATGGTGTCCGTGGTGAGCACGCCGAACATCACCGGCACGCCGCTGGCCAGCGCCGCCTGGGCCACCCCCTTGGACACCTCGGCGCACACGTAGTCGTAGTGGCTGGTGGAGCCCCGGATCACCGCCCCCAGGGCGATCACCGCGTCGTACTTCCCGCTCTTGGCCATGCGGGCAGCCACCAGGGGGATCTCAAAGGCCCCGGGCACCCACGCCACCTCGATGTCCTCCCCCCGCACGCCGTGGCGCAGCAGGCCGTCCTCACAGCCGGAGAGCAGCTTGGACACGATGAATTCGTTGAACCGGGCGCAGACCACCCCCACTTTGATGCTCTCCGACACCAGTTTGCCTTCATAGATTTTCATACCCGTTTTCCTCCTGTCAGTTCGGTGTTGTGTCTCAATAATGGATCAGGTGACCCATCCGCTTTTCCTTGGTGCGCAGATAGAACAGGTCTTCCGCCGTGGCGGGCACCTGAATGGGCACCCGCTCCACGATTTCCAGCCCGAAGTCGGACAGCTGATAGACCTTATCCGGGTTGTTGGTGAGCAGCCGCATGGTGCGCACCCCCAGGTCCCGGAGAATCTGGGCCCCGATCCAGTACTCCCGCAGGTCCGGGGCAAACCCCAGGCGCACGTTGGCGTCCACGGTATCCAGCCCCTGCTCCTGGAGCTCATAGGCCTTCAGCTTGTTGATCAGGCCAATCCCGCGGCCCTCCTGGCGCATGTACAGCACCACGCCCCGGCCCTGCGCCTCGATCTGCCCCATGGCCGCCGCCAGCTGCTGCCCGCAGTCACAGCGGCGGGAGCCGAACACATCCCCGGTGAGGCACTCGGAATGGACCCGGCAGAGCACGTTCTCCCCATCCCCGATGTCCCCCTTCACCAGGGCCACGTGGTGCTCCCCGGTCAGGTCGTTGACGTAGCCATAGATCCGGAAGTCGCCGAACCGGGTGGGCAGCTGGGCGCAGGCCTCCCGTACCACATGCTTGTCGCGCAGCCGGCAGTAGTCCTGGAGCGCCTGGATGGTGAGCACCTTCAGCCCCCACTCCCGGGCCTTTTCCAGCAGCTCGGTGGTGCGCATCATGGTGCCGTCCTCCCGCATGATCTCGCAGCACAGCCCGCACTGGGGAAGCCCCGCCAGCCGGCACAGATCCACTGTGGCCTCGGTGTGGCCGTTGCGCACCAGCACGCCGCCCCGCCGGGCCACCAGGGGAAAGACGTGGCCGGGGCGGCGCAGGTCCTCCGGCCGGGTGGCCGGGTCCACGCACTTCCGGCAGGTATAGCCCCGCTCCTGGGCGGAGATGCCGGTGGTGGTGTCCACGTGGTCAATGGAGACGGTGAAGGCGGTGGCGTGATTGTCGGTGTTTACCTTCACCATCTGCTCCAGCCCCAGCCGGCGGGCAACCTCCTCGCTCATGGGGGTGCAGATGAGCCCCTTGGCGTTCACCGCCATGAAGTTGACGTTCTCCGTGGTGGCAAACTGGGCCGCGCAGATCAGATCGCCTTCGTTCTCCCGGTCCGGGTCGTCAATGGTGATGATCAGGTGGCCGGCGCGCAGCTCTTCCAGCGCCTCTTCCACCGTGCAGAATTGTGATTCCATACTCTGTTCCTCCTCTTTGCCGTATCAGAATCCGTGTTCCGCCAGAAATTCCAGGGAGAGTGCGCTGCGTCTGGCCGGAGGGGCCTGCACCGGGCGCAGCAGCTTCTCCACATATTTGCCGATGAGGTCCGCCTCCAGGTTCACCGGATCGCCAGGGCGCTTGCCGCCCAGCACGGTCACCGCCGCCGTGTGGGGGATGACGGAGACGGAAAACCGGTCCGCCTCCACCGCCGCCACCGTCAGGCTGATGCCGTCTATGGCGATGGAGCCCTTCTCCACCACATACCGCAGCAGGGCGGCGGGGGCGGAGACGGTATACCACACAGCGTTGTCGTCCCGGCGCCGGTCTGTGATGGTGCCGGTGGCGTCGATATGGCCGGAGACGATGTGCCCGCCGAACCGGCCGCCGGCCGCCATGGCCCGCTCCAGGTTCACCTTGTCCCCCGGCGCCAGCCTGGCCAGGGAGGAGCGGTCCAGGGTCTCGTGCATCACGTCGGCGGTAAATCCCCCGCCGTCCACCTGCGTGGCGGTCAGGCACACGCCGTTCACCGCCACGCTGTCCCCCACCTTCAGGTCGTCCAGGATCGTCCCGGCCCCGATGGAGAGCACCGCCGAGCTGGCCCCCCGCCGGATAGCGCGGATGGTCCCCAGCTCCTCAACAATTCCCGTAAACACTGTGCTCCACCTCTCCTTCCAGCAGAAAGTCCGCCCCCAGGGGGGTGACGGTCACATGCCGCAGCGCGGCGCCCTGGGCGGGTTCCGCCACGCCTAGCCCCTCCACCGGAGATCTGGCATCCCCGCCGCCGAAGAGCTTTGGGGCGAGATAGGCCTGGACCCGGTGCACCAGCCCCGCCTCCAGCATGGCCCAGTTCAGGGTGCCGCCCCCCTCCAGCAGGAGGCTGTCCACCTCCGCCTTGCCCAGCCGGTCCATGAGGGCGGCCAGATCCACCCGGCCGTCCTTCCCCGGCAGGGACCACACCTGGCAGCCGGCGGCGAGATAGGGCGCTACCCGGCCCGGGTCCTCCTCACAGGTGGCCAGGATGGTGTCCACCTGGCAGGCGGTCCGGACAATCCGGCTGTCCAGGGGGGTGCGCAGGCGGCTGTCGCAGATCACCCGCAGGGGATTGCGCCCGCCCTCCAGCCGGCAGGTGAGCAGGGGGTCGTCCGCCAGCACCGTCCCCACCCCCGCCAGGATGGCCCGGCAGCAGTGGCGGGTCTCGTGGACGTGGCGGCGGGCCTCCTCCCCGGTGACCCAGCGGGAGACCCCGGTGCGGGTGGCGATCTTGCCGTCCAGCGTCATGGCATATTTCATCACCACATAGGGCCGCCCGGTGCGGATGTAGTGGAAAAACGCCGGGTTCAGCTGGTCGCACTCCTCCCGGAGCACCCCGGTATCCACCTGCACGCCGTGCTCCCGCAGCATGCAGATGCCCCGCCCCGCCACCAGCGGGTTGGGGTCATCGCTGCCCACCACCACCCGGGCGATCCCCGCCTGCAGGACGGCGTCGGTGCAGGGGGGCTGCCGCCCCTGGTGGCAGCAGGGCTCCAGGGTGACGTACAGGGTGGCCCCCGCCGGGTCCTCCGTGCAGCTTTGCAGGGCGTGGCGCTCCGCGTGGAGCCCGCCCCGCCGGGCGTGCCACCCCTGGCCGATGATTCGCCCCTGCTTTACGATCACCGCCCCCACCATGGGGTTGGGGCTGGTCCACCCTGCGCCCCGCCGCGCCGTCTCCAGCGCCAGGCGCATATAATCCTGATCCTTCATGTTCTTCGCCTCCACTGCGCAAAAAAACGCCTTGAACCCATCGTTCAAGGCGTCATGCGTGGGGGGAGCCCGCCGGCACGGATTCCCCCTGTAAGGGACAAAAAAGCTCCGGAATGCTGTCATTCCAGAGCGAATCCATGGGCGCAGGCAATATCCCGCGGGTCATGATCTTCTTTCATCCAGACTATACTGTCGGCTTCGGAATTTCACCGAATCATACCTTGCGGCTCGTGGGCTGTACCACCGGTGGGGACTTGCACCCCGCCCTGAAGATCCTGTTCAGTTAAGTGGATTATACCCCTGCGCCCGCCTGCTGTCAACGGTTTTTCACCCCCGGCGCAAAACAATTGGCCGCACCCGGCATGGGTGCGGCCAATTGCCTCACGCAGACAGTATTCAAGCCGGCCCCTCAGAAGGCGGCCTGCGTCACAGCACAGTGATCTGCTGCGGGTAGCTGCCGAAGATCTCCACGCCGTCCTTCTTCAGCCGGACCGTCTCGTGCAGGGTCAGGCTGCGGCGGTTTTTCGCCAGCTTGTGGATGGAGTCAAAGATCATGTTCTCCGCCAGGGGGAACATCTCCCAGGGGTTCTGGATCAGCGGGCGGCAGACCGTGATGTTGCCGATTCCCCGGATCTCTGTGGTCATCCAGTTGTGCCCGGTCTCGGGCGCCGCGCCCACAGACTGCTTATAGGCGTTCAGCCCATCCCGTAGTTGCTGCATCGTCATGCCGGGCCGGTAGTAGTTCATCTGGTACTCCTGCAGCTTCAGGGTCTCGTCAAAGTGGGCCGCGATCTCGGGGTGGGGCTCCTCGAAGAAGAAATAGCGGCTGCGCTCCGCGTAATAGCCGCCGCAGCCCGGGGTCTCCAGGGTGAACTCCACAAAATCATGGTGGGTCAGCCGGTAATCAGCGGGCCGGGGCGCGGTGCACACCAGCTTGTCCTCCGGCCCCACGGGCCGGTTTTCCCCGATGAACAGCAGGATTTTGGGCATTTCCGTGGGATCGCCCCCCAGGGTGAGCAGGTGATGGGTGATGTCCCCGAAGATCTCCTCCGTGGTACGCCCCGGGCGAAGGAACAGGGCCGCCCCCCGGAACATGGCGTCCTGGATGCGGCAGGTGTTGCACACCGCCTGCGCCTCCTCCTCGCTTTTAATCGCCCGCATCCAGGCCAGCTCCTGGCAGAAGTCCACCAGTTCCACTCCGGGGCAGATCTCCTGGAGATAGTTGTAGAAGGCGTGGGTAATCAGGCCCAGTCCGTCGTAGGCGATGCGCTTTGCCCCCTTCAGGATGTGGGACATGTCGTCTCCGGTACTGTAGGGGTCGGTGCGCCAGTCGCACTCGCTGGTCTTGACGCCGTGGATCACCTCCAGCGGTCCGTCTTTGGGCAGGATCAGTGTGTAGGTATTCTTGAAATAGTTGTCGCATCCCAGCCAGTACAGGCTGGTGTGCACGCCCATGGTGGAAGGTGGGAAATAGTTCTGCACAATGAGAAAATCGCAGTCGTATTCCCGCAGCTTCGCCCGCACAAGCTCATGCCGGCGCTCTTTTTCAGCCTCGCTGAAAAAGGGGCGGCCGCCATAGTCATTGCCCCAGGGGCCAATGACCGCGCGGGTATAATTGGGCCAGATTTGGGGATTGAACAGCCCTGACATGAAATCCGCTCCTTACATGGTTCTCTGGAGTGTCTCCCCTGCCCGCTGATACATGGTCTCCAGCATTGCGCTGAGCAGCTGGATCTCCTCTTCCGAAAAACCGGACAGCAGTTCGCCGGCCCACTCTTCCATGGAGGCAAAGACCTGCGGCCGGATGGATTCCCCCAACGGCGTCAGGGCAACCTCATACTGCCTGCGGTCGGTCTCGCTGCGGCGCCGGCGGACAATTCCCTTCTGCTCCAGGCTCTTCACTGCCCGGACGGTGAGGGCTTCATCCACCGACAGCTCCCTGGAGAGCTGCCGCTGGCTTCCTGTGCCGATTTTACACAGGCACACCACAAAGGTGATCTCCGAGGCCGTGATGCCCAGGGGCTGCATCACCCGGCTCAGGTAGCGCTGGTGGCTGCGGTGCAGGGCGGAGATGTATCTCCAGATCATTGATTTGTCCATAGGTTGTTCGCACGCTCACTTTCGACTTGTCGTGGTCATCCTAACGCCATTCACTTGACTTGTCAAGCGTTTTCGTCGGGATGCCGTATTTTTGTGGGTTCTATCAAATTTCTTCTGTGCATTTTTGTGTTTTCCGCCAATTGACTTCCGCAGGCCGGCGGATTACCATATACTTGACTTGTCAAGCAATAGTCCTTCGCCGCTCACCTAAGACAATTACCATTCTGTCAAATTGGGAGGAGGACCCATTATGGCAAAACCCGACACCACCGCACTGCGTCATGCGGGCACCCCCGTACGGAAAATCGAGTACGTGGGCTACGCCCTGGGCATGATGGGCTACCAGGTACAGAACACCGTATTGAATATGTACCTGCTGCTCTATCTCACCAACGTGCTGCAGATCCCGTCCATCGCCGCCGGCTCCATCACCCTGGTCTGCCGCTTTGTGGATGCCTGTACCGACATCTTCTTCGGCACCATCGGCGACCGCACCCACACCCGCTGGGGCTCCTACAAGCCCTGGTATGTGACCATGGCCGTCCCCGCCTGCCTGTCCTTCGCGCTGCTGTTCATCCGGCCCGGGTTCATCACGCCGGGCACCGGCATCGCGCTGGCCTGGGCCTATTTCATCTATCTGATCTTCGGCAGCGTGTTCACCACCATCATGTACACCGCCTACGGCGCCTTCACC
This sequence comes from uncultured Oscillospiraceae bacterium, assembly GCA_944385465.1. GTDB lineage: Bacteria > Bacillota > Clostridia > Oscillospirales > Oscillospiraceae > Enterenecus. The sequence goes on from CALWXH010000025.1 coordinate 16,828, forward strand.
TCCGTGGCCTCCGCCGACGCCGGTGAGCGCAACAAGCTGGTCATGTCCCGTCAGATGGGCCTGAACCTGTCCGGCCTGCTGGCCTGCTGCACCATGCCCCTGATGCTCCACTTCGGCAACGGCGACTCCAACTCTCCTGAGGCCTTCGCCGCCATGGCCATCTTCCTGGCCGTGATCAGCGTGGCCTGCTACCTGCTGTGCGGCGTGTCCATCAAGGAGCGGGTGGCGCTGAACCCCGGCCGCAAGCTGCCCGTCCGGGAGAGCTTCAAGGTCTTCAAGGGCAACTACCTCTTCCTCAGCGCCCTGATCCTCAACGTGCTACAGTCCATCGGCATCGCCATGTTCGGCGGCATGATGACCTACTACTTCCTGTACTACAAGATGAACCCCTCCGGCATGACTCCCACTCAGATCGTCTCCGCCATCGTGGCAGTCATCGTCAACCTGCTGGTGCTGCCCTGGATGATGCGGCGCATGAAGCGCTCCGCCATCTATATGACCGCGGTGATCCTCTTTGTGGGCCTGGAGATTCTAGGCTATTTCCTGGGCGGCTATGAGATCAGCGGCTACCTGCTCATGTGCGCCTACACCGTGTGCATGATGATCGTGTACGCCGTGACCTACTCCATCATCCCCGACGCGGTGAACTACGGCGAGTGGCGCAACGGCGTATCCGCCCCCGGCACCGTCAACACCGTGCTGTCCTTCATCCAGAAGACCACCACCGGCATCGGCACCCTGCTCATCGCCGTCATCACCGAGACCATCGGCCTGGATCAGTCCCTGGGTCTGGTCCAGTCCCCCGCCACCCAGGAGGGAATGCGCTTCTACTTCTTCCTGGCGCCCACCGCCTTCTTCGCCGCCTCCGCGCTGGGCCTGCTGTTCCTGCGGGTCACGCCGGAGAAGATGAAGCAGATCCGCGCGGAGCTGAAAGAGCGCCGGGCTGACGGCGCCAACAAGGAGGGCTGAGCACATGGACGCACTGCGTGAAAAAAATCTGGACACCATTCGCAAGTTCCTGGCCTGTGCCGGCCCGGAGCGCAAGGACACCCGGCGCCCCCTCTTCACCGCCGACGCGGTGAAAGAGATGGAGCTGGCCCTGCCCACCGGCACCGTGCTGCAGCACGACTCCGCCTTTGACTGGCTGGAGGACAGCTCCGCCGGCTGTCCCCAATGGGGGTTTTACGAAAACCAGATCTTCCAGACCGAGGACCCCAACTATTTCCTGGTGAAATCCGTGGGCCGCGGCAATCAGGACTTTGAGCACAAGGGGTTCTGGACCTGCTACATCAACTACTACGTCAACGAGTTCTGGATGGAAGACGGCAAGATCAAGCTGTTCCGGGAGACGGTCAACCCCTTCGCCCGGCTGCACCTGTGAGGGGGAACGGCATATGACGATTGAAGTTTTGGCTGAGAAGAACCTGGCCTGTGTCCGGACGTTCCTCCAGACCGCCAGCGCGGAGGAGGGCAGAGCCCTGTTCGCCCCCGACGCCGTCGTGGAATACCAGACCGCCCAGCATGTCCCCCTGTCTGTGGACGCCTCCGCCTGGCCCGCCCAGGGCGCCTGGCGGTTTGAGAACGTCAGGGTCTACACCGGGGACGACCCCAATACCATCCTGGCGGAAGCGGACAAGGTCACCGCGGACGGCACGGAGTATCTCATCGTGGAGTTCCTCCTGGAGGAGGGCGGCATCCGCCGCTACCGGGAAATCCCCAACCCCACCATGAGCCTGCACCGCTGAGCCCGGTATACACCTTTCTCTATTCTACCGCATCTTCAAGCAAAATGGGAGTATCATCATGAAAAAAGTTGCGTTTATCGGCACGGGAAATATGGGCGGTGCCCTGATCCAGGCTGCCTGCCGGGCCATCGGCCCGGAGGAGGTGATCATTACCGACTACATCCGGGAGAAGGCATCCGCCCTGGCCCAGGAGCTGGGCTGCTCCGCCGTGGACACCAATGACCAGGCCGTGGCCGAAGCCCAATATATCTTCCTGTGCGTCAAGCCCCAGGTGCTGCCCGGCGTGGCCGCCGGCCTGGTTCCGGCTCTGGCCCGGTGCCGCAAGGCCGGCGAGGAAAAGGTGCTGGTCTCCATCGCCGCCGGCATCCAGATCTCCACGCTGAAGGGCTATCTGCAGGGGCTGGACCCCCTGCCGCCGGTGGTGCGGATCATGCCCAACACCTGCGCCGCCATCGGGCAGGGCATGCTGGCCATGGCCGCCGGACCGGAAGTCGGGGCCCCCTGCCTGGCCGAGGTGGAGCAGATCCTCGCCCGCGCCGGCCGGGTGGAGCGGCTGGAGGAACACCTGATGGACCAGTTCACCGCCGTGGCCGGCTGCGGCCCGGCCTACGTGTACCAGTTCATCGAGGCGCTGGCCGACGGCGGCGTCCTGGTGGGGCTGCCCCGGCAGCAGGCCCAGATCTACGCCGCCCAGACCGTGCTGGGCGCGGCGGCCATGGTACTGGAAAGCGGCCAGCACCCCGGCGCCCTGAAAGACGCGGTCTGCTCCCCCGGCGGTTCCACCATCGCCGGCGTGGCCGCGCTGGAGCGATGCGCAATCCGCTCTGCCGCCATTCAGGCCGTGGAAGCCGCATACCGCAAAAACCTGGACCTGGGCAAAACCTGACCATTCCCTTCCCTCTTCTTCCGTTCCCCGGCGGGGCTGTTTCGGCAGCTGCGCCGGGGAACCTTTTTCGCTGCGCTGCGTCTAAGCTGTTGAGGACATCGGAACCTCCTCGCTCCGGAAGCCTTCGGTGTCCGAACCCCGTCCGCCCTGACTGCGGACATGAATTTCAGGATGAAGTATGAAAAAGCTTGTATCCATCACCCTTGCCCTGGTGCTGGCCTTGGGCATGCTGGCCGGCTGTACATCCCAGCAGGCGCCCGCCCCCTCAAAGACCCCGGAGGAGCTCACCCAGCTGTACGCCCAGGCCATCACCGAACACGGCGGAGAGGCCGTGGAGCGCAATCCCGTGATCAGCGAAGTGGAAGAAGACGACATGCTGATCCCCATCATTCTGGAATCCCTCAGCCTGACCGAGGACGACATGGCCGCCTTCGGCATCAGCATGTCCATGATCAACACCCAGGCCTATGGCATCGTCGCCATCATGCCCGCCGAGGGGCGGGAGCAGACCGTGCTGGACGGCCTGCAGGCCCATATCGACAGCACCTGCCGGGCCTTTGAGCACTATATCCCCGGCAACAAGGAGATCGCGGAGGCCACCCCCGGCTGGAGACCCTGAAAGACGGCACCATTCTCATGGTGATGTGCGAAAATCAGGACGAGATCTTTGACGCCATCAAGGCCGCCATTGAGGGCTGAGGCTGTCTTTCTCCCTGTGCCCATCTGACATCAATCCCCGGTCCGGGTGAACTCCGGACCGGGGAGTTTTCATGTTTTCTCCGCAATTCTGCGATGCCTCTTGTGTTCACAGGGATTCCCACTCCGAATTGACAAGAAAGGACAACATCAAATACTGCCGAGTGTCCGGATCTTCCAGATCCAGTCTCGTCAACGCTTCAATTTTCTTCATACGATAGCTGAGGGTATTCCGGTGCAAATACATTTCCTGGGCAGTTTTTACCACATTTCGTTCGCAACGCAGAAAGTGATACAGTGTCTTTGCCAGCTCGGTCTTTTGTTTTCTGTCATAAGCGACCAGCATTCTAATGGCTGGATGGCAAAATGCCTCTGGCTTTTCCTTCGCACAAAATACCGCCGCAAGGTGTTCTGAGGCATAATCCTTATAGATATATAGTCCTGCCCGATCTGCTCCCAACTCCAGTGCCCGCAGCGCCTGACGATAAAACTGCGGAAGCTCCACTACACTGCCAAATGGATTAGACATACCGCAATAAAGATTTTCTTCCTCACAGTATTTGCAAAATGCCGCTATCTCCCGCCTGGTAATCGCCTCTTTCTCCTGTCGTGTAACAATCAGCAGAATCTGTCCGTTGTACAGAACAGAACAACTGCCCGGCAGCAGACTTTCAAACCGGCTGCGAATATAGCTTGGATTCACAAATTGAGGAGTCCGCCCAAGCTCTGCCACCACCACATAGGTCAGCGCCTCAAAATGAAAATCCACGTATGCCAGCCGCTCCTGCAACTGCTGCCCCAGTGGGATTTTCCCGTCCAGCAGATCACAGATCAAATGCTCATAATGAAATCCTCTGGAGTTGCGTACAAACTCATCTCTCTGGAACAGTTGAACAACCACATCCCGCAGTACAGATACCGCCTTGAAGTCATATCCGTTGATTGGCCGATTGGTCTCGGTCATCACAATATGCCCAACAATCTTATTCCCGTATTCCAATCGGGCAACAATGCGGTCTCCCTGATAGTTCGGGTTGCGTACCAGTACGGGCTGTGCACTGCGCATCGCCCGCTGATGGATATGGTCAAAGTTGATGGCCTTCATATCCTTTGGCGATAAGTATCTGTTTTCGATAAAATGCTTGGCCTCCGGGTCGTAACTCATCACGTCCCAATTGGCCGCGGTCAGCGCAAATCCTGCGTCAAATACAAAAACGGGATTCCCCAGTATTTTGTATGCCTCATCCACCACTTGCTGCAGCGTAGCATTTCCTGCCAGCATGCTCAACAGATGGGCTGCAAATCCAGTCAGCCTCCGATCTTCCCGAAACAGCTTCTGTACCCGCTGAAAGACGGTATCCGCCACGCCGCTGTCAGGAATGGCGATCACGGTTGCCTGGCCCCGGTACCCTTCCGGGACAACCCCGCCCAGCAAAAGCAAGTGCACCGGCGCCTCAAAGCATTCAGGATCAGGTGTTCCCCTCGTCAGATACAACACATCCCGCTCCAGCGGCGCCCCTGTTGCAGGCAACGGCTCTGCTGTTGTCAGCGGCGTGTCATCCAATACTGCGGATATCGGCGCATATTCTTCCAAATCCCGTGCCAATTCGTACGCCAGCACACCAATCCCTCCTCACAGGGCATTGTGCAAAAATGCACAATGCCCTGTCCTTATTTGTTCGTCTTTTGCCAATCCAAATCGCAAAATTCTGCGTTACACTTACTATACAGAGAAGTCCATCAGAAATCAAGACCGGCCTATATCTTCAAATTTTCAGAAAGTGAGTGACGGTACCCATGAGTCGGAAACCTTTTACAGACTATCAGCCGCCGATACAATACACGGGCTTCAAAACAAGGAAAGATGTCTACGTGCCCATGCGGGACGGTGTGCAACTGTGCATCGATATCAATCTTCCCGACGGCGAAGGGCCCTTTCCCGCATTGCTATCCTTTGGCCAGCACAATAAAGACCTTCTGGATGCAGAATACTCCGCATCCATGCCGCCCCAACCTGCCTGGTCCCATTTCTGGTTCGGCAATATCGAGTCGGGCGACACAAAGTTCTTTTGTACCCGGGGCTATGCCCACGTGGTCGCCCAGGCCCGGGGCGCAGGAAAATCCGGTCCTGGCTCCCCGCTGGATGCACAGTGGGATCACTATGATTTGATCGAATGGATGGCTCAGCAGGACTGGTGTGACGGCAACATCGGTATGATCGGGCTTTCCAACTTCGGTATGAATCAAGTTATGGCTGCCGGCAGTCAGCCCCCACATCTCAAGGCCATCTTTCCGCAGGATCCAGGCTTTGTCTTTGGCGGCTTCCGCGAATTGAATTTGGGCGGTGTGCTCAGCACGCTATTCTATCATCTGGACCACATGAGTGTGGACCATATGACCCGGGGTCAGCCGCCTGTATTACCAGAAGATCTGGAGCTGCTCTGGGAAAAAGCCATGCACAATCCCGATTACCGGATGTACAAAAATTTTTACAACCTGCTCACGCAGAAGGGGCAGAGCAATCCGCTGGGCCTTACATGGCCCTTCCTGCTCTACCCCTACGACAGCCCGAACTCCTACCAACTGGGGAAAGACAAGGCTGATCGGATTCAGATTCCAGTCTATACCGGTTCCGGTCAGTATGCCATCGACTATCATTTTCATTGGCAAGGCTGCCAGCACCTTTATGAACTGCTTCATGACGTACCCAAAAAACTTCTGCTCACCGGACCTGCACATCAGGAGCGTCCCTTCCACAGCAAGGTTCTTCACAACGAGGCCCTGAAGTGGTATGACTACTGGCTCAAAGGCATTGATACCGGCGTTATGGACGAACCTCCCGTTCGCTACTACGTCACCGGGGAAAATCAGTGGCACAGCGGCGAGAGCTGGCCACTGCCTGAAACTCAGTGGACCCCATTCTACCTCAATTCCTGGGAACGTCTGCAGCGCGACCCCATTGACCCCTACTCCTGGGACGGGGCCAACGAACCGGACGCCTTTGTTCAGTCCCCGCCCACCCTCACCAACAAAATTGCCAAGCTGCGGTATATGACGGATCCACTGTCTGAAGACGTGCTCATTGCCGGCCCCATTTCCATGAAGTTCTGGGCCTCTATCGACAGTGACGACACCAACTGGATCATTACACTGAAGGATTTGGGGCCAGACTGCTCCCATCGCACCGGACGCCAGGGAGAACGGGACTTGCCTGAGCTGCCCGAGCTCTACCTTACCAAGGGTTTTCTAAAAGCCTCTATGCGCGAACTGGATCCCCAGCTGTCCACTCCCTACCGTCCCTGGCACAAGCTTACTCAGGACGCACAGAAACCCGTGGTTCCCGGAGAGATCAATGAGTACGACGTGGAAGTTCTGTCAGTCTGCCACCTATTCAAGGCCGGCCATCGCATCTGCGTAGAAATTTCCTGCCTGGATCTTCCGGACGGCGCATGCTGTGTGGCAGATACAGAATACATTCCTTACCACATCTGCCGCAACGCCACTGTTTGCCATAAGGTCTACCGAGATGGAACTCATCCCTCTCATATTCTCCTGCCGGTCATCCCACAGGATCCGCAGTAAGAATAGCAAAAAGAGAAAAAGGAGTGTGTTATCGTGGATAACAAACAGCTAACCAACAGCCGGTTCGGCAAATGGGGTTGGAGCATGATTATCTATGCCTTCCTGCTCTACTATTTCTACGCTGCTCTGTGCGTGGACAGCATGAACTTGTACCCCGACACGTTTGCCGGGTTCTATGGCATGGATCGCAACCTGCTGTTGGGCTTTGCTACCCCCGCCGGCGTGATCGGCGTGATTGGCGGCGTTGTTTTCGGCCGGATCTGCATCAAGACCGGCGTACGCAAAATGTCCGCCTGGTCTCTGATCATTACCGGTGTTCTATACGCAATTTTCGGCTATTCCAGCACCCCCGTCATGTATCTTATCACCCTCACTGCAGTGAGCTTTGTGGCCAATGCTTTTGGCCTGATTGCCACCGCCACCCTGATGGGCAACTGGTTCCCCCGCAAAAAAGGCATTGCCCTGGGCTGGGCCACCATGGGCGCCCCCCTCTGTTCTGCTACCGTCGTTCCCGTTCTGAGCACCCTGTACGGAAATATCGGGCTGCAGCTGTCCAGCATTGTTGTGGGTGCTGTCGTCCTTCTTCTGGGCATCATCTCGTTCTTCTGGGTGAAAGATTATCCGGAGGAAGTGGGTGCCTATCCCGACAATATCGCACAAGGCGCAGAGCAGGCAGAATCCCAGATGGCGGCTATGCGGGCATATAAAAGCCCCTTTACCATCGGACGCCTGCTGCGGGATAAGGACATGTGGCTGATCGCCCTCGGATTTGGCCTGCTGTGGATGGTTACCGTCGGCATCATCTCCCAATTTGTTCCCCGGATGATCAGCGTGGGCAATTCGCCGGAGACTGCTACCCTGATGCTGACCATCGCATCTCTGGTCGGCCTGGTCGGTTCATATTTCTGGGGCTGGCTGGATCAGAAAATTGGAACCAAGCTGGCCTCCTGCGTCTACTCTCTATCCTATATCATTGCCCTTTTGTTGTTGATCTTTGCCCAGGTACAAGCGTTGGTCTACGTTGGCATCATTTTCGTGGGTTTTGGTATCGGCGGTCTGCTGAACTTGATGCCCTCTATGGTTATCGCTGTCTATGGACGGTATGATTTCACTGCAGCCAACTCTCTGGTATCCTCTATCGCCTCTCTTCTGCAGAAGGCAGCCTTCGCCATCATGGCCGTACTCCTGACCATCTCCAATAATGACTACACCCTGCCCTACTCCGTGTTCATTGGCATTGATGTACTCGGTCTGATCCTCCTGCTCTTGGTAACCAATAAGTGTAAGGGCAAACAGGACTAAACTTTGCTCATTTCCTTTATACAGAACGGACGGCTCACCCCCGTCCCTCCCAAATGCCGAAAGGCTGGTATCTGACACGATACCAGCCTTTCGGCATTGTAACTCTGTATTTCCCGGATCAATTCCCAAGGCGCCACACAAGATTGCTTTTTCGCCGCCAGACCGATATAATAACCTCGAGGTGAATCCTATGCTTGCCTATACCTACCTGGAACAGGGCAGATTTGCCCTTCTGGACAAGCCAAAACCCACACCGCTTCACGACCGGGACGCCATCGTCCGGGTGACCCTGGCCAGCATCTGCACCAGCGATCTGCACATCAAGCACGGCTCGGTGCCCCGGGCCGTCCCCGGCGTCACGGTGGGCCATGAAATGGTGGGCATCGTGGAACAGGTGGGCCCCGCCGTCACCACCGTTCAGCCCGGGGACCGGGTGGCGGTGAATGTGGAGACATTCTGCGGAACATGTTTCTTCTGCCGGCATGGTTGGGTCAACAACTGCACCGACCCCAACGGCGGCTGGGCGCTGGGCTGCCGTATCGACGGCGGACAGGCGGAATACGTCCGGGTCCCCTATGCCGATCAGGGCCTGAGCCGGATTCCCGACCGCGTCTCCGACCTGCAGGCCCTCCTGGTGGGGGATGTGCTGGCCACAGGCTACTGGGCCGCGGATATCGCCGGCATCACGCCGGGAGACACCGTGCTGATTCTGGGCGCGGGGCCCACCGGCATCTGCACCCTTCAGTGCGTGCGGCTGAAAGCGCCAAAGCAGATCATCGTGTGCGATGCCGACCCCGTCCGGCTGGACTTTGTCCGCAGGCATTACCCGGAGGTCATTCCCGCGCTGCCGGAACAGCTCTTGGAAACGGTCCAATCCCACAGCGGCCACGGCGGCGCCGACGCGGTGCTGGAAGTGGCCGGCACGCCGGAGACCTTCCGTATGGCCTGGGAATGTGCCCGGCCCAACGCCGTGGTGACGGTGGTCGCCCTGTACGATGCCCCTCAGGTGCTGCCTTTGCCTCAGATGTACGGGAAAAACCTGACCTTCAAGACCGGAGGCGTGGACGGCTGCCGCTGCGCTGAGATTCTGGAGCTCATCGCGGCGGGCCGGCTCGACACCACAGCCCTCATCACCCACACCTATCCCCTGTCCGACATCGAAGCCGCCTATGACCTCTTCGAACACCGCCGGGACGCCGTCATGAAAGTCGCCATTACCATGTAGGAGGAATCGCCATGCTGGAAGTTGGAACAAAGGCCCCGGAATTCACGTTGATGGACCAGAACGGCACGCCCGTCAGTCTGTCTGATTTTCTGGGCAAAAAAGTTGTGCTGTATTTCTATCCCAAAGACAGCACGCCGGGCTGCACCCGGCAGGCCTGCGCGTTTGCCGAACACTATGACAGCTTTGCCCGCAGAGAGGTTGCGGTCATCGGCATCAGCAAGGACTCTGTGGGCTCCCACCTGAAATTTGCGGAAAAATATCACCTGCCCTTTGTGCTGCTCTCCGACCCGGAGCACCAGGTGATCGAAGCCTATGGCGCATGGCAGGAGAAAAAGCTCTACGGCAAGGTCAGCATGGGCACCGTGCGCTGCACCTATCTCATCGACACCCGCGGGTGCATTGAAGCCGTCATGCCAAAGGTGAAACCCGACACCAACGCCGCCGACATCCTGGCCTACCTTGGAGCGCAGGCATGAGAATCATCCTCTCTCCCGCCAAAAAGATGCGGGTGGATACGGACAGCCTGCCCTGCCAGGGCCTCCCCCGCTTCCTCTCCCATACGCGGCGGCTGTTGGAAGCAATGCGCGCCATGGACGCCGCCGGGCTGAAGCGGCTCTGGCGCTGCAACGATCAGATTGCTGCGCTGAATCTCCGCCGGTTGGAAACCATGGATCTGCAAAAGGGCCTCACGCCGGCCATCCTGTCCTACGTGGGGATTCAGTACCAGCATATGGCCCCAGGCGTCTTTACCACCCGGGAATATTCCTACGTCCAGGAGCATCTGCGCATCCTGTCAGGATTTTATGGTTTGCTGCGTCCCTTTGATGGCGTAACTCCCTACCGGCTGGAGATGCAGGCAAAATTGGCGGTGGACGGAGCAAAGGACCTCTACGCCTTCTGGGGTGACAGCCTGGCACTGCAGCTGTTCCAGGAAACGGACTGCATCCTGAATCTGGCCTCCCAGGAATACAGCGTGTGCATCTCCCGCCATTTGAACCCCGCCGTCCGCTTTCTCACCTGCGTATTCGGGGAAGAACGGGACGGCAAAGTCATGGAAAAGGGCACCTTGTGCAAAATGGCCCGGGGAGAGATGGTGCGGTACCTGGCGGAAAACCAGATCACCGATCCTGACGCGATTAAGGGCTTTGACCGTTTGGGGTATCGGTATGCCCCCGGGCGGTCTGATGAACACACCTTTGTATTTCTGCGGGAGAACATGACCAGCTGAGCTGGTGCGCGGCACACCCTCCCGGAATTGACGCCGTCCTTTTCCCCCGCGGCCAGCGCGTCTTTCTGTGTGCCTTTTTTGTTTTCTTTCGTAAGATGAGAGGAAAAGCACCCCCCGCTATCCCTACGGAATAACGGGGTTTCCTGCCCTGTGCCAATCAAAAATGCCGCCACCGCAGAAAGGAGAAACCGACCCTCTGCCCGGTGGCGCGAGTGCGCCGTACAAGCGTTTTCGCCTGCGGCAAAAACCTTGGCGCAGGCGAAATTCACTTCTGCCGAGCATTTCAAGTTCCTACGGTATCGAAAAAATAACCACACCTGACGGTGTGGTTATTTTTATGGAGCTGCTAGGCAGATTCGAACTGCCGACCTCATCCTTACCAAGGATGCGCTCTACCGACTGAGCTATAGCAGCAAATGGCGACGCGGAAGGGACTTGAACCCTCGACCTCCGGCGTGACAGGCCGGCGTTCTAACCAACTGAACTACCGCGCCATTTGTGTATATATCCTAACAGCATGACACTGCGATCTTCTGGCAGGGGCAGAAGGATTCGAACCCTCGGCACTCGGTTTTGGAGACCGATGCTCTACCAGCTGAGCTATACCC
>CALWXH010000026.1 GCA_944385465.1 uncultured Oscillospiraceae bacterium
TAAAACTGAGGCTGAAACACAGGAAGTGCTTGATTTACAGGCGTTTTTTCACGTCCGGTAAATCCTGCCGTGGCAGACAAACAGGATTTTTACCATTCCAGACTTCCTCCCGAATTTTGTCATTTCTTCTCAGAACAGCTCCGGCCGTTCCACCAGGCTGTGGTTGATCAGCTCCACAAACCATCCCACCGCCGGGTTGTCCGTGGGCGAGCGCCACGCCACCCCGATATCAATGGTGAGGTTTTGCCCATCCAGCGGGACGAAAGCCAGATCCGTCTTCATATACTCCCGGATGTGGTAGGGCATGATAGCCAGGGCCTGCCCGCACTCCACCGCAAAGAGCACATCCTCCATGGCCGGGTACTCCACCACCCGGGACGGCGCCAGCTCCAGATCCCGGCAGATCTGCTGGAACTGCTTGTACATATAGGCTCCCGCGGTACGGGACAGGCACGCAAAGGATTCCGTGGCCAACTTGTGGTAATCAATGGACGCATTGGACACACAGGGATGCTGCCTGGGACTCACCAGGCAGTAGAAGTCCGTGGCCAGCTTCCGGCAGGCGTATCCGCTCAGCCCCTGCAGATCCGAGAGCACAGAGAAGCTCAGATCAAACTCCGCCTCATCCGCTCCGGTCTGGATGCCCGCGGCATCCCGACGGATCAGCTCCAGGCTCACCTGGGGATACCGCTCCTGATAGTCCCGGATCAGCCCGGGCAGGAAATGCCGGCAGGGGCTGTTGAGATAACCGATTTTCAGCTCCAGCTGTCCGGAGCCGCCCATCTGCCTCAGCCGCTCCAGCGCCCGGTCCTCCTGGTCCAGAATCCGCTTGGCGTCCTCTAAGAACAATTCCCCCGCCCGGGTGAGAGCCACGCTCCGGGTGGTGCGCAGAAACAATTTGGTCCCCAATTCCCGCTCCAAAGCGGAGATCTGATGGGTAATGGCCGGCTGGGTCAGATAAAAGGTGTGGGCCGCCTCGGTAAAACTCCTGCGGCGGGCCACCTCCAGAAAATAGCGCAGCTGCTCTGTGGTCACAGGGCATCCCTCCCCCGCTTATTTTACATTAATAACGTTCTTTTATCAATAGGGCAAAAAAGGTTGATTTCACTTTTCTATGCCATGGTGATACAATTTTTTCATCAAAATTGGTAAGGAGAGATGTTTGTGGCCTTTCAAGTAATGGGCGTCACCGCCGGACGCAAGGACAGCAACTGCGAGATTCTGCTGAAGGAGGCCCTGCTGGCCTGCCAGGAGCTGGGCGCGCAGGTGCGCATGATCAACCTGAAGGATTATGAGCTGCTGGACTGCAACGGCTGTACCGCCTGTACCATGGGCATGTCCATGGGCAAGAATGTCGGCTGCTCCCTGGCAAAGAAGGATGACAAGCAGAAGATCATGGATGTCATGCTGAATCAGGACGCGGTGATTTTTTCCGCCCCCACCTATGATCTGATGCCCTCTTCCCTGTTCCTGAAATTCATGCACCGCAACCTGGCCTATGAGTCCGCCTTCCTCACCAAAATCGGCGCCATTGCCCCCCGGGACCGGGTGGGCGCGCTGATCGCCGTGGGCGGCTCCACCCGCTCCTGGCAGTCCATGGCCCTGGAGTGCATGCAGGCCACCACCTTTACCAACAGTTTCAAGATCGTGGACATGTATATGGCCACCCAGGTCCCCGCCCCCGCTCAGGTGCTCCTGCACCCCGAGAAGGTGGCCCGGGCCCGGGAGATGGGCGAAAACGTCATGAAGGCTCTGAACACCCCCGCGGCGGAGCGCAAGTGGCTGGGCGACCCGGACTACGGCTGGTGCCCCAACTGCCACTCCAACGCCCTGTGCCTGGGCCAGCCCCAGTGGAAGGGGCTGCAGTACCCCATCGAGTGCGTGGTGTGCGGCGCCGGCGGCACCCTGGAGCAGACCGCGGAGGGCAAGTGGAAGTTTGTCATCGCGGAGAACGGCCTGGAGCGGGACCGCACCACCGAAGAGGGCCGCGGCGTCCACTGCGATGAGATCGCCGAGACCCAGGGCGGCTTCTTCATGGATCCCGCCAAGCGGAACCTGGTGGCCGAGCGGCTGCCCAAGTACCAGAACATCCACTTCCCTGAGCTGGATTAAAACCTGAAAGGAGATCGTTTATCATGAGCTTTGAGCATCTGTTCAGCCCCATGCAGGTGGGCAAGGTCACCTACCGCAACCGCATCGTCAGCGCCCCCATGGCCTTCGGCCTCATCGTGCAGAACCCCGACGCCCGGGACTTCACCTACCGCAAGCTGGAGAGCAGCGCCAAGGGCGGCAACGCCTGCGTCATCGTGGGCGAGACCGACGTGAACTTCGTGGACGCCGTGCGCATTCCCGGCTTCCGCCCCTTCGACTTCGCCAAGCCCGAGGAGGACCCCGAGACCTTTGACGCCGTGGGCGAGTACGCCCGGCGCATCAAGCGCCACGGCGCCGTGGCCCTGGCCGAGCTGGTCCACTGCGGCAAGGAAAAGGTGCCCTTCGGCCCCGACCAGGAGGCCATCGGCCCGGTGGAGACCACCAACCTGGCCGGCGTGAAGGTGCGCGCCATGACCGAGGACGACATGGTCCGCATCGCCAAGGACTTCGCTGTCGCCGCCACCTATATGCAGAAGGCCGGCTTTGACGGCATCCTCATCCACGGCGGCCACGGCTTCATCTTCACCCAGTACCTCTCCCCCCTGATGAACACCCGCACCGACGGCTACGGCGGCAGCCTGGAGAACCGGGCCAAGTTCCCCCTGATGATCCTCAAGGCCGTGCGGGAGGCGGTGGGCCCCGACTTCCTGGTGGAGCTGCGCATTGACGGCACCGACCACCAGCCCGGCGGCATCACCCCCGAGGAGACCGGCGAGTTCATCGCCATGGCCGAGCCCTATATCACCTCCGTCCATGTCACCTGCGGCATCTACGAGGAGTCTGTGAAGTCCGGCACCGAGAGCAGCATGTTCCACCCCCACGGCCTGAACATCGACAACGCCGCCATCATCAAGCGCTACACCAAGCTGCCCGTGGGCGCCGTGGGCGGCATCAACTCCCCCGAGATGTGCGAGCAGGCCATCGCCGACGGCAAGGTGGACTTCGTCATCCTGGGCCGCCAGATGCTGGCCGACCCCGAGTTCGCCAACAAGGCCAGATCCGGCCACGCCGACCAGATCCGCCGCTGCCTGCGCTGCTACAAGTGCTTTCCCGGCTCCCCCGAGGAGGGCTATGACGATCTGCCCTTCACCAGCGAGGAGCTGGCTCTCTACGTGGGCCACTGCACCATCAACCCCCTGGCCCACCTGCCCTTCGACCCCGACACCCTGGCTCCCGCCGACAAGTGCGAAACCGTCCTCATCGTGGGCGGCGGCGCCGCTGGCCTCCAGGCTGCCATCACCGCCGCCGACCGCGGCCAGAAGGTGATCCTGGCCGAGCAGGCCTCCTATCTGGGCGGCCTGCTGCGGTTCACCGATGTGGACACCGACAAGCCCGATCTGCGCAACTTCAAGAACCTGCTGGTGCGCGAGGTGGAGCGCCGGAATGTGGATGTGCGTCTCAACACCACCGTCACCCCCGAAAACATCGCCAGCTTCGGCGCCGACGGCGTCATCTTCGCCACCGGCTCCCTGCCCTCCCACCCCCCGGTGCCCGGCATCGAGCACGCGCACCAGGCCATGGATATGTACGACGGCAAGGTGAAGCCCGGCCACACCATCGTCATGGTGGGCGGCGGCCTGGTGGGCTGTGAGGCCGGCCTGTACCTCCAGAAGTGCGGCCACCAGGTCACCGTGGTGGAGATGCTGGACCGCATCGCCAACGAGTCCTTCGGCATGTACCGTGAGGCCCTGGTGTGGGAGATGGAGAAGTGCGGCATGGTGTCCATGCCCAAGACCCGCTGCCTGGAAATCTGTGCCGACAGCGTGAAGGTGGAGAATGCCGACGGCGTGCAGGTACTGCCCGCCGACACCGTGCTCTACGCCCTGGGCATGAAGAGCGTGGACATCTCCGCTCTGAAGGCCGCCGCCGAGGCCGCCGGCCTTCGCACCTGGGTCATCGGCGACGCCATCCACCCCGGCAAGGTGGATCAGGCCACCCGCAGCGCCTATCTGGCCGCCATCGAAGTGGGTACCGACAAGAAGGGTTAATCCCTCTGTCGCTCCTTGTTTGAACCTACGAACTGCCCGGGGGCCTGGCAAACGCCAGGCCCCCGGGCCATTTCTATTTCTCCAGCAGCGCGCGCAGCCTCCGGCACCGTCCCTGGCAGTCCGCCGCCAGCTCCCGGTACAGCTGTGCCAGCTCCGCGTCCCGGAGTTCTTCCGCGCAGGCCAGAAACTCCCCGGCTTCCCGCATCTCCCTCTGGTACAGCTGCCGCAGCGCCCCCCACAGGGATGGGACAACCGGGACCGGGCCGATCCTGTCCGGCCAGTACCGCACCCCGGTGAGCAGGAAATAGGCCGCGGCCAGCCGCCGCCCCTGCCTGTACTGGCCGGCGGCCAGCGCGGCCAGCGCCGCGCCCGCTCCGCCGCCGGCGCGCCGGGCCAGCATCCGGTAACACCGCCAGCCCTCCAGCGCGCCGCGGATCTGCCCGCACAGCCGGGCAGTCCGGGGGTCTTCCCCCCCGCCTGCGCCGCCAGCCCCCTGTCCCGCCGCCATCCGCTCCAGCTGACGGCAGGACAGGTCTCCCTCCATCCCATCCGGAGGATCGGTTTGGATCGGGCAGTCCGCGCCCTCTCCCATCACCCGCGCCCAGACACGCCGGAATACCGCCTGGTGTTCCGGCGCGCACGGGATCATCTCTTCCATGACAGACACCTCCTCGCCTGTCATTCTATGCGGCAGACCGGCCTGCGGTCAGTGTTGACAGGGGCATAAATTCATGCTATACTGCAAACCATAGAAAAGAACTATGAATTAGCGCCCTCCCCGGACGCTCGATAGGAGAAAAAGATCATGTTGGAACTGAAACATCTGGCCTACTCCGTGGAGGAGAACGGCACCGATCTGGGCATCCTCAAGGATATCTCCCTGACGGTGGCGGACGGCACTTTCCTGGTGATTACCGGCCCCAACGGGGGCGGGAAAACCACCCTGGCCCGGACCATCATGGGGCTGAATCAGCCCACCGGCGGCCAGATTCTCTGGAACGGAGAGGACATCACCCATCTGTCCATCACAGAGCGGGCCCGCCGGGGCATCAGCTACGGCTTTCAGCAGCCCCCCCGGTTCAAGGGGCTGCGGGTGCGGGATCTGCTGGCCATGGCCTCGGGCAACCCGGCCCTGAGCCACGCCGAAGGCTGCCAGCTGCTCACCCAGGTAGGTCTGTGCGCGGCGGACTATATCGACCGGGAGGTGGATGCCTCTCTGTCCGGCGGCGAGGTCAAACGCATCGAGATCGCCACCATTCTGGCCCGGAAATCCCCCCTGATGATCTTCGACGAGCCGGAGGCCGGCATCGACCTGTGGTCCTTCGCCCGGCTGACGGATACCTTCCGTTACATTCACGACAAGCGGGAGGCCACCATTATCATCATCTCCCACCAGGAGCGGATCATCAATCTGGCCGATGAGATCGTCATGGTGGCCGACGGGGTCATCACCGACCAGGGCCCCAAGGACGAGCTGTTCCCCAAAATCCTGGCCAACACCCAGTCCCAGTGCGAATTTGTCCGAAAGGGGGAGCCCGCGTGAACACCATCGATTCTCATCTGCTCAAAGAGATCGCCGACCTGGAACGGGTACCCCAGGGGGCGTACAACATCCGGAAAAACGGGAAGCTGGAGGGGCGCAGCAACTCCGCCAACATCGTCATCGAAAGCAAGTCGGACAAGCCCGGCATTGACATCCACATTGCGCCCAACACCCGCAATGAGTCGGTGCACATTCCGGTGATCGTCACCGAGACCGGGCTGAAAGATCTGGTGTACAACGATTTCTTCATCGGGGAAAACTGCGATGTGGACATCGTGGCCGGCTGCGGCATCCATAACTCCGGCTGCGAGACCGCCCAGCACGACGGCATTCACACCTTTTACGTGGGAAAGAACGCCAGGGTGCGCTATGTGGAAAAGCACTACGGGGAGGGCGAGGGCACCGGAGCCCGGATCCTGAATCCCCACACCATCATCTACCTGGAGGAAGGCGCCAACATCCAGCTGGAGACCGTCCAGATCCGGGGGGTGGACTCCACCAAGCGGTATACCAAAGTGGAACTGGCCGCCGGAGCGGAGGCGGTAGTCACCGAGCGGCTGCTCACCCACGGCAAACAGTTTGCCGAGAGCAAGATGGACGTGGTCATGAAGGGCGAGGGCGCCAAGACCCAGGTGATTTCCCGTTCCGTGGCCCAGGATGAGTCCGTTCAGGTGTTCTATCCCCAGGTGGAGGGCGACGCCCCCTGCTTCGGCCACGTCCAGTGCGACTCCATCATCATGGGCAAGGCCAAGATCAGCTCCATTCCCGCCATTGTGGCCAACCACATGGACGCCCAGCTCATCCATGAGGCGGCCATCGGCAAAATTGCCGGAGACCAGATCCTCAAGCTCATGACCCTGGGCCTCACCGAGGAGGAAGCGGAACAGAAGATTCTGGATGGGTTCTTGCAGTAAACAGGGTCTTCAGGCACCCGCGCAGCGGGGACGGCGGGCATCCGCCGTACAAGCGTTTTGCGGAGCAAAACCTTGGCGCAGGGGCAATTCATTTGCCCCGAGCAGGAAGAAATGAGGGGCCCCCACGGGGCCTGTCCCGTGGGGAGGCGGAGCAGAAGATCCTGGATGGGTTTCTGCAGTAAGCTCCTGGCCGCGCCGCACGGCCGGACAGAATCCACAGACAACTTCAGCTGAGAAACAGGAGGCGGGACCGTGGTCCCGCCTCCTGTTTCTGTCCCGTCCGCTTTCAGCGTGTCTTTAGCCCGCTGTACCGGAAAACAAAATTTCCACTGTTTTCTCTTCTGCCACAACTTTTCCTCCCCTGCGTTTTAGAATAATTATTCATCTGCATTCAAATTTCAATCTGATTTCCCCACAAAAAAGCCCTTTATGCCGCCGCCAGCTTCCCGTATCGCGGCTGTTTTATCCCATAGAACGCATTTTCACGCACTCTTTGCAGGATTGCCGGAATCCCGCTTTTATGCAGGCTTTTGCGGACATTGCTCATCCTGTCAGGGCAGTTACCTGCCCTCTTTTTTCCTTGTTTTTCGTCCATTTGTTTGTTTCTTCCTTTTCCATTTCGCACCTTGCATTGCTAAAGGAAATATGCTATATTAACATACAATATTATTGGACTTCCGACATCACGGTTCTGTTGTAACACTGCCATTGTCAACTCCGAACCTCCTCTGCGCGCAGTGGAAGTTATTTGGGCAGACTCAGGGTTCAAATAGATTCCGATGTTCGTCAAGAGAGGGTGTTCTCCATGGATCTGCTGGAAGCGTATCAGAAGGCCGCTGACATCTATAACGTCAACGCCAAGAAATGTGTCCTGAACGAATCGCCGGAAGAGCACTGGATTGCCGGCAGCGAGGACTTCTGGTACAAGAAGGACGTGGAGGACGGGGAGCGCCGCATCGGCTCTGTCTACACCCGCTACCGCTATGACGGCAACCGGGAGGAGCCGCTGTTCCCCCATGACACCCTCGCCCGGCTGATCGCCCCCTACTGCAAGAAGAAGCCCGATCCCCACAGCCTGCCCATCTCGGTGAACACCTATGAGGATGATGAGCAGGCGCTGTACTTCACCATTGAGAAAACGCCGGGGGAGTTCCGGTTTTCCGTGGGCACGGCCCAGCTGGACCGGCTTTCTTTCCCGCTGCACTGCAAAACGGAGGTTCTCTCCCCGGACAAGAAGGTATCTCTATATATAAAGGAGCACAACCTCTACTGCCGGGATAATCAGAGCTGGGAAGAGAGCCAGCTCAGCTTCGACGGCGAAGAGAATCTGGATTACGGCCTGCGCTTTGACTCGGCGGCGGGGAAATACGCCTCCGACACCCCCATGGAATTTTCGCCGGGCATCGTGTGGTCCCCCAACTCCCGCTACTTCCTGACCTACCGCACCGACCGGCGGCTGCTGGGCAAGCTGTGGCTGACCCAATATGTCTCCCGGGACGGCGGCCCCCGCCCCCACGGCATCTCCTATCCCTACGCCCTGCCCGGGGATGAGCACATCCTGGAGGGCGAGCTGTACATCGGCGACATCAAAAAGAAGACCCTGCGCAAGGTGCTCATGCGCGGCGCGCCGGTGGTGCTCTACCTGCTGGCGCTGTTCCAGGCGGATCAGAACCAGGTCAAGTGGACGCCGGACGGGAAAGAGGCCTACCTGGTACGATACCGGGACCGTTTCTTCAAAACCATTGAGTGCCTGTGCGTCAACGCGCCCCAGGCCCGGGCCCGGGTGCTGTTTTCCGAGACCTACAAGACCTTCGGCTTCACCGAGTACTACGGCAACGCCTCCCAGGAGAGCTTCGCCGAGCCCAGCATCCGCTATCTGCCGGACACCCACGAGCTGGTGTGGCACTCGGAGATCGACGGCTGGAGCGCCTTCTATCTCATCGACACCAAATCCCACAAGCGGATCCGCAAACTCACCGACGGCCAGTGGACGGTCCGCCGGCTGAAATACCTGGACGCCGGCACCCGCACCCTCTACTTCACCGCGGGCGGCAGAGAGGCGGGGATCGACCCCTATTACCAGATCCTCTACCGGGTCAGCCTGGACGGCGGAGAGCCGGTGCGGCTCACCGGGGAGGACCGGGAGCACTTTGTCCGCTTCTCCCCCAAGGGGACCTATTTTCTCGACACCTGCTCCACCATCCAGACCGCCCCGGAGATGACGGTGCGGGAGCTGGACGGCAGCATCCGCCGCCACCTGACCACGGCGGACCTGTCCCGCATCCTGGAAAAGGGGTACATCACCCCGGAGCCCTTCACCGCCGTGGGGCGGGACGGGGTCACCCCCATCTATGGCATTCTCATCCGCCCGGCCAACTTCGACCCCAAGCAGAAGTACCCCGTGGTGGATTACATCTACGGCGGCAGCCAGCGCATCAACACCCCCAAGGCCTTTGAGTTCAACCGCTCGCCGGGCAGCGCCCCCCAGGGGGATCTCCAGAGCCTGGCCCAGCTGGGCTTCGTGGGCATCATTGTGGACGGCTTCGCCACCCCCCTGCGCAGCAAGGCCATCCACGACTACGCCTATGGCAAGGCCGAGGAGTGCTGCGGCCTGGAGGAACACATCCTGGCCGTGCGGCAGCTGGCCCAGCGCTTCCCCTGGATCGACGCGGACCGGGTGGGCATCTGGGGCGCCTCCGGCGGCGGCTACGCCACGGCCCGGGCCCTGCTCCAGTACCCGGACTTCTACCGGGTGGGCGTGTCCCTGTGCGGCAACCACGACCAGGCCCGCTACCACGCCCACTGGGGCGAGCGGTGGATCGGCCCCTACTCCGAGGAGCGCTACCGGGAGCAGGCCACCTGGCGGCTGGCAGAGAACCTGAAGGGCCACCTGCTGCTGGTCCACGGCGACCTGGATGACAACGTCCACCCCGGGGCCACCATGGCCCTGGCAAAAGCCCTCATCGACGCGGACAAGGACTTCGACTTCCTGCTCTACCCCAACAGCCAGCACGGCGTAGGCCAGTTCCCCTATGTGGTCCGCCGCCGGTGGGACTTCTTCGTCCGCCACCTGTTGGGCCAGACGCCGCCGGAATTCCACATCCGGCCGGACGCCCCCCGCGAGGCGGACTGACCGCCCCGCCAAGCCATTTTTGTTTATAAAAGAGCAAAGACGCCCTTTTATAAAATACTCCAGCGGCCCTGTCATCCCCAGGGCCGCAGAAAAAGAAGAATAGGAGGATATTATGAAAAAGACACTTGCCTGCCTGCTGGCCCTGTGCATGGCGCTCACCATGGTGCTGACCGCCTGCGGCCCCAGCGAGACCACCGGGAGCCAGTCTCCCAGCTCTGATCCCGCCGTCACCGATCCCGCCGTCACCGAGAGCGAGGGCGTCGTGCTGCCCTCTCAGGACGGTGTGGAGAAGGTCCTCAACGGCTGGACCAGCCCCCGCACCACCTTCAGCCCCCATATGTACACCAGCAGCAAGACCCTGGACAACATGGGCACCTTCGTGGCCCAGATGGCCAAGATGGACGGCTCCAACGAGATGGAGTTTGTCCCCTACTTCGCCGCGGAGATGCCCTCCAGCGAGGACGGCCTGGTGTGGACCGTCAAGCTGCGTGAGGGCCTGACCTGGAACGACGGCACCCCCATCAACGCCGACACCTACATCTACAGCGGCCAGATGTTGCTGGATCCCAAGCTGGTCAACTCCAACGCCAGCTACCTGTTCACCACCTGCATCGTGGTCAACGCCGAGGAGTACTTCAAGGGCAACTGCGCGTGGGAGGACGTGGGTCTGAAGAAGATCGACGATCTGACCCTGGAGTTCACCCTGGAGTATCCCGCCAGCGAGCTGGACTTCAACACCACCATCGGCGCTCTGTTCTGGCCCGTCAAGGAGGACGTGTACGAGGCCTGCATGAACGAGGACCGCACCAGCACCACCTACGCCACCTCTCTGGAAACCACCCCCTCCTGCGGCGCGTGGACCCTGACCAAGTGGGTCATCGACGGCTATGAGGAGTTCGAGGTCAACGAGAACGACCCCCTGGTCCAGATGGGCTACTACAAGCTGGACGCCATCAATCAGCGCTACCTCAGCTCCAGCGCCACCCGGTCCGAGCTGTTCTTCTCCAACGAGCTGGACTACCACACCCTCACCGCTGACGAGTACGCCATCTACAAGGATGACCCCCGGGTGTATCAGTCCGAGTCCCCCAACGTGTGGGGCATCTTCGTCAACGCTGACTCTGACAACCCCATCATGGCCAACAAGGACTTCCGCATGGCCCTGCAGTACTCCGCTCCCCGTGAGGAGCTGGCCGTTGACGTGTTCGCCTTCTACACCCCCGCCAACTACATGATCTCCACCGGCACCATGGTCACCGACGCTGACGGCAACACCGTGGCCTACCGGGACACCGATCTGGCCAAGGCCAACGCCGAGCAGTTCGCCAACGACAACGAGAAGGCCCTGGAGTACTTCGAGAAGGCCTATGAGGCCAACGGCAACCAGAAGATCACCGTGAACATGCTCTACTTCGACGGACAGGAGAGCATGAAGCGCTGGGCCGAGGTGTGCCAGGAGACCTGGGAGACCCTCTTCGGCCGTGACCGCTTCGAGCTGACCGTCACCGCCACCGTGGCCGCCACCTGCTACGACATCTACGAGACCGGCAACTACGACCTGGGCTGCGGCGTGCGTCTGGCCACCGTGTTCAACCCCTACGAGTACATGTACTACTGGACCACCGACTACCCCACCAAGTACATCACCGGTTTTGACAACGAGGAGTTCGACGAGCTCTACCAGGAGGCCGCCTTCGGCGATCTGGTCACCGATCCCGCCAAGCGCCTGGAGGCCCTGGCCCGGATGGAGCAGCTGATCATGGAAGAGGGCGCCTTCATCCCCATCATGCAGAACGATAACGTGTTTATCTACAACTCCCGCATCTGGCTGGCCACCGAGGAGTACCTGCCCCAGATCGGCTACGCTGTCAACCAGTGTGACATCGTGGAGGATCCCACCGCCTGATCTGCCCTTAGCACGCGCTTCGGGCGGGACGCCGTCCGGCTCCCGCCCGGGGCGCGTCCGCCCCAAATCACTCTGATCGAACATCGGCATGTCTGAGGTCCGAGGATCTCAGATATGCCGACGTTCGAGCCTTCACAGGAGGAGGCTTATATGATAAAGTACATCATCAAGCGTGTGATAGCCATGCTGATCACGCTGTTTATCATTGTCAGTCTCTGCTTTCTGACGATCCGGATGATCCCGGGAGACATCGTTGGGCAGGGCGCGCAGCCCGAGATCCGCGAGGCAATGGAAGAACGGTATCATCTGAACGATCCGCTGCCTGAGCAGTATGTGACCTTCCTGAAGAACTTCTTCACCCTGGATTTCGGCGAATCCATCACCACCTATCCCCGCAGCCCGGTGTTCAATGTCATCATGGACAAGATCCCGCTGACGCTGCAGCTGAACCTGTTTTCTCTGGTTATCACCATTCCCCTGGGCATTTTGTTTGGAATCATCGCGGCGCTTAAGAAAAACAAACCCACCGACCACGCCATCTCCGTCATGGTGGTCCTGTGCGTATCGGTGCCGTCCTTTGTGTTCGCGGCGCTGCTGCAATATTTCTTTGCCTTCAAGCTGGGGTGGTTCCCCCTGCTGCTGGAGCTGGAGGACAAAGGGCTGACGCTGACCAAGCTGTGGTCCATGGTCCTGCCGGTGCTGGCACTGTCCTTCGGCGGCATCGCCACCATCACCCGCTACATGCGGGCAGAGCTGTTTGAGGCGCTGAACTCGGAGTATATGCTCCTGTCCCGGGCCAAGGGCCTGACCAGGATGCAGTCCACCGTCCGCCACGCCATCCGCAACTCCTTCATCCCGCTGTGCAACATCATCATCCCCATGTTCATGAACCTGCTGGGCGGCTCCATGGTGGTGGAGAACATCTTCGGCATTCCTGGCATCGGCCGTCTGACCGTCATGTCCATCAGCAATTCCGACTACTTCCTGACGGTGGCGGTGCTGTTCTTCTACTCCATCATCAGTCTTCTGTCCGTCCTCATCGTCGATCTCTCCTACGGGATCATCGACCCGAGAATCCGCATCGGAGGAGGGAAAACCGTTGAGTAAAAAGCAAAAGATAGAAGCGGCGAAGAAGGCCTTCGCCGAGCAGGAGGCCCTGCGGCTTCAGAATCTGGAAAACGCCAAGACAGAGCGTCTTTCGGAGGACGACTGCACCTTCGTCCAGATGGATGAGAAACTGCACGACCAGAAGTTTGAGCACGAGCCCATCAGCTTCTACAAGGACGCCTGGCTGCGCTTCAAGCAGAACAAGGCCTCCATCGTGGCCGCAGCCATCATCCTGGTCATCGTCCTGATGGCCATTTTCGCCCCTGTTTTCAGCGGCACCTCCTACCGGGAGCAGCACACCGAGTTCGGCGTACTGCCCCCCAGAATCCCCTATCTGGAAAACCTGGGCATCGCCGACGGCTGCCGGACCATGGAGATCCAGAAGAGCGTCCTGGACACCTACGGAGACGCCGTGGTGGAAGTCATCCGCGAGTACAATCAGTACTACCGCGGCAAGCCCATCCCCATGGTTGAGGCCAAGGTCAATCAGTACATCCTGAAGGGCGCCGACGACTACTACTTCTTCTTCGGCACCGACAACCTGGGCCGTGACCTGTGGGTCCGCCTGTGGCGGGGCACCCGGATCTCCCTGATCATCGGCGTGTGCTCGGTGCTCATCAACTGCTTCATCGGCGTGGTCTACGGCGCCGTCTCCGGCTACTACGGCGGCAAGGTGGACATGCTCATGCAGCGCATCATCGAAATCCTGGGCGGCGTCCCCTTCCTGGTCATGGCCATCCTATTCGTCATGTTCCTGGGGGCGGGCATACGATCGTTTATCCTGGTTCTGATCATCACAGGCTGGATCGGCATGAGCCGGATGATCCGCGCCCAGTTCTTCCGCTACAAGGACTATGAGTACGTGCTGGCCTCCCGCACCATGGGCGCCAGCGACAGGCGGCTCATCTTCCGCCACATCCTGCCCAACGCCATCGGCCCCATCATCACCCAGGCCACCTTCGCGGTTCCCTCCGCGATTTTCTCCGAGTCCTTCCTGTCCTACCTCGGTCTGGGCATCCAGGCGCCGGAGCCCTCCATCGGCGTGCTGCTGGCGGAAGGCCAGGGCTCTCTGACCACCAGCCCCCATCTCACACTGTTCCCTGCCATCGTGGTATCGCTTCTGATGCTTTCCTTCAACCTGTTCGGCAACGGGCTGAGAGACGCGTTTGACCCACGGGCCCGCGGATCGGAATAAGGAGGAACGTTATCATGGCAAGCATTCAACAGTATTACAGTATCGCCTCCGCCCACAACGGGAAATGGCTGGCCAGCGGTGAATTCGTCTACCTGAGCACCGAGAGCGGCGTCAGCCAGATCTGGAAGGCCAACCCCAAGACCGGGGAAACCCAGCAGCTGACCTTCTTCCAGGAGCGGGTGATGAAGCTGTATGTCACCCCCGCCGGGGATCAGGTCCTCTTCGCCATGGACAAAGGGGGCAACGAGCAGGAGCAGCTCCACGTGCTGGACCTGGCCACCGGCAAGAGCCGGGCCCTCACCGACAACGACAAGGCCCGGCACCAGCTGGGCGGCGTGCTGCCGGACGGGAAGACGGTGGTGTTCTCCTGCAACGGGCGCAACAGCGCCAACTTTGACATCTGCGCGCTGAACATGGACGAGGGCGCCGTGCGCATCCTCTACCAGAACAGCGACAACTACAACATGCCCGCCGCTCTGTCCGGGGACGGGCGGTACTTCCTGTACAACAAGCTGAAGGGGCAGTCGGACAACTGCCTGTGGATGCTGGATCTCCAGACCCTCCAGGCGGAGAAGATCGATCCGGAGGGCTCCTTCGCCCAGTATGTCTCCCCGGTGTTCACCCCCGACAGCAAGGGCATCTACCTGCTCACCGACAAGGACAGCGAGTTCGTCTACCTGGCCTACTATGACATCGCCTCCAAGACCCTGAAGAAGGTCTATGAGGAGGGCTGGGACCTGGAGTCCCTGGCCCTCAGCCGGGACGGGAAGTACCTGGCCATGCTGGTCAACCGGGACGGGTACTCCGAGCTGGAGGTCATGAACACCGCCACCGGCGCCTTCCTGAACATCCCACGGCCCCCCAAGGGTGTGTCCGGCTACTACGGGATGAGCTGGTCCTATGCCGGCTACCAGCTGCTGCTGTCCGTGACCAGCGGCTCCCGGCCGGCGGATGTGTGGCTGGTGGATCTGGAGGCCGACTGCGCCGCCAAGCTCACCCACACCTCCCTCCAGGGCATCGAGGCGGACGAGCTGGTGGAGCCCGCCCTGTGCCACTACGCGTCCTATGACGGGCTGACGGTGCCCTATTGGTACTACAAGGCTCCGGGCGCGGACGGCAGCGCCCCCGGCCCGGTGGTCATCGACATCCACGGCGGCCCGGAGGGTCAGGAGCGGCCCACGTTCGACGCCCTGAAGGAGTACCTGGTGGCCCAGGGCTTCTCCATCGTGGCCCCCAACGTCCGGGGCAGCGTGGGATACGGCAAGAGCTACCACCACCTGGATGACGTGGAAAAGCGCATGGACAGCGTGCGCGACATTGACAACCTGGTCAAGCACCTGGTGGCCTGCGGTCAGGCGGATCCCCAGCGCATCGCCGTCATGGGCGGCAGCTACGGCGGCTTCATGACCCTGGCCTCCATCACCGAGTACCCAGACCTGTGGGCGGCGGCCATCGACATCGTGGGGATCTCCAACTTCGAGACCTTCCTCACCAACACCGCCGAGTACCGCCGGGCCCACCGGGAGTCTGAGTACGGCAGCCTGGCCCACCACCGGGACATCCTGCGCCAGGTTTCCCCCATCCACAAGGTGGACCGGATCGTGGCGCCGCTGATGGTCATCCACGGGGCCAACGACCCCCGGGTGCCGGTGGGCGAGGCCGAGCAGATCGTGGAGAGCCTGCGCTCCCGGAACGTCCCCGTGGAGTACCTGTGCTATGAGGACGAGGGCCACGGCCTGTCCAAGCGGAAAAACCAGCTGGACTGCTATCCGCAGGTTGTCGCATTCCTGAAGAAATACCTTTCCGCCGGGAAAGGATCCGGAGGGATGACAAATGGATGAAAACAGAATCCTGGAAGTCAAGAATCTGAATCTCCACTTCAAAACCTATTCCGGCAACGTCCAGGCCATCCGCGGCGTGGACTTCCACCTGAACCGGGGCGAGACCCTGGCCATCGTAGGCGAGTCCGGCTCCGGAAAGTCGGTCACCATCAAGGCCGTGACCAAGCTGCTGCCGGATAACGCCGTCATCGACTCGGGCGAGATCCTCTACGAGGGCCAGGACATCCTGCCCATGGACGACAAGAAGTTCTCCCATCTGCGGGGCAACGACATCTCCCTGATCTTCCAGGACCCCCTCTCCTCCCTGGACCCGGTGATGAAGATCGGCAAGCAGATCATGGAGGCCATCCTGATCAAGAAGCAGGGCACAAAGCGGGAGGCCGCGGCCAAAGCGCTGGAGCTGATGCGGGCGGTGGGTATCCCCGAGCCGGAAAAGCGGTTCAACGAGTACCCCTTCCAGTTTTCCGGCGGTATGCGCCAGCGCATCGTCATCGCCATCGCCCTGGCCTGCAACCCGAAGTTGCTGATCTGCGACGAGCCCACCACCGCCCTGGACGTGACCATTCAGTCCCAGATCCTCGATCTGATCAAGGACATGCAGCGGGAGCGGGATCTGTCCGTCATCTTCATCACCCACGACCTGGGCGTTGTGGCCAATGTGGCCGACCGGGTGTGCGTCATGTACGCGGGCAAAATCGTGGAGGTGGGCACGGTGGAGGATATCTTCTACGATCCCCGCCACCCCTACACCTGGAGCCTGCTGGCGTCCATGCCCAGCCTGAACACCAGCAGCGAAGACAAGCTGATGGTCATCCCCGGCTCCCAGCCCAACATGCTGGTGCCCCCCAAGGGCGACGCCTTCGCGGCCAGAAACCGCTACGCCATGAAGATCGACTTTGAGCGGGAGCCGCCCATGTTCCGCATCAGCGACACCCACTACGCGGCCACCTGGCTGGAACATCCCGACGCGCCGAAAATCGGCATTCCCGCCCTGCTGCGCCACCGCATTGACGAACAGCTGCGAGAGGAGGCGACATCATGACCGACGACAAGATTCTGGAGGTCAACCACCTCTGCAAGTATTTCTCCAGCGGGAAGAAAAGCGTGATGAAGGCGGTGGACGATGTCAGCTTCTTTGTGAAGCGGGGCGAGACCTTCGGCCTGGTGGGGGAATCCGGCTGCGGAAAGACCACCACAGGGCGCACCATCATCCGCCTGTACAAGCCCACCTCCGGCGAAGTGATTTTCAACGGGAAGCGCATTGACGGCAGGCTCTCCAAAGAGGACTCCCGCGCCGTGACCAGCAAAATGCAGATGATCTTCCAGGACCCCATCGCGTCCCTGAACCCCCGCATGACCGTGGAGGAAATCATCTGCGAGGGCGCGAAAATCAACAAGCTCTTCCCGGACAAGGAGTCCATGCGCAAGCGGATGTATGAGATGCTGGATCTGGTGGGCCTCACCCGGGAGCACGCCACCCGCTATCCCCACGAGTTTTCCGGCGGCCAGCGCCAGCGGATCGGCATTGCCCGGGCCCTGATCACCCAGCCGGACATGATCATCGCGGACGAGCCCATCTCCGCGCTGGACGTGTCCATTCAGGCCCAAGTGCTGAACCTGCTCAATGACCTGCGCAAGGACCTGGGGCTGACCATCCTGTTCATCGCCCACGACCTGTCTGTGGTCAAGTACTTCTCCGACCGCGTGGCGGTGATGAACCGGGGCCGGATTGTGGAGCTGTCCTCCGCCAGCCAGGTGTACGACCACCCCGTCCACCCCTATACCAAGTCCCTGCTCTCCGCCATCCCCATCCCCAATCCGCGGGTGGAGAAACAGCGCAAGCGGGTGGATTACGACCCGGGCATGCACGGGTATGACGCGTCCAATCAGCCCTCCATGTATGAGATCGAGCCCGGACACTTCGTCTTCCTGTCGGAAAAGGAGTTCGCTGATGCAAAAAAGCAATTGGCAGCTCAGTAAGAAATCCGTGGGTAAAATGGCCCTGGCTGGGGTCATCCTGGCAGTGGGCATCCTGATCTATTTTTACCGTCTCTACGGCGAGCTGCGCCTGTCTGACGCCTGCTTCCTGTCCGGGCTGTTCCTCTGCTGTGTCGGGCTGTTCCGGGTGGTCCGGATCCTCGGCCTTCTGAACCTCCCCATTTACGGGTTCAAGAAGCTGGGAGACACCCTTCACGCCAAGTTCAGTAGCCACGAAGAGCCCACCATGGGCAGTTATGCCGAATACCTGCAGGAGGAAACGTACGAGCAGTGCTTTACCGCCCCTCTGCTGGTGGGCGGTATCCTGATCGCCCTGTCCCTGTTGCTGCTGATCTGAGGCTCCGGCCATCCCCGCTCCCGGCGCGTTCTCCCATCGGAACGGCCGGCGTCCCACCAAAACAAAACGTGCCCACGGCAAGGCGAATGTCTCACCCTGCCGTGGGCCGTTTTTCTTTTTATCCATGACACGGGGTGTCTCCCCGCGCCAGCCTAAATCACCCTGCGGCCAGCCGCGGGGGGAAGTCCCATCTCCTCCCGGTATTTGGCCACAGTCCGCCGGGAGAGCACCACCTTCTGCCATGCCATTTCTGGAAGATACCGCTTTCTTGACTGGGTTGACCCGGCATGCTATCATGCAGTCAGCAGCCCTCCGAGAAAGGCGTTTTCCCCGCGTTCTCATCCCATTTTCCTTGAGAACGCCGCGGCAGGTGAGGTGAGACCATGTTCTACTGCATCTCGGACCTTCACGGTGAACTGGACAAATTCCAGCGCATGCTGGACGTCATCCAGTTCTCCGCATCTGACCACTTGTACATCATCGGGGACGTGATAGACCGGGGCCCTCTGGGGGTGGACATCCTCCAGCGGATCATGGACGCCCCCAATATGACCATGCTTCTGGGCAATCATGAGCAGATGTGCCTGGACACGCTGGGCCCCCGCAATCAGTTCGGCGCCCGGGATCTCTGGCGGCAGAACGGCGGAGCGCCCACCTACCGGGAGCTGCTCTACCACCGCAGCGCGCCGGAGAAAAACCGCATCCTGCGCTTTCTGTCCGGGCTGCCCGATCACCTGGAGCTCTCCGTGGGCGGCCGGCGCTTCCATCTGGTCCACGGCTGTCCCGGCCAGGAGCACAACACCCGCATCTGGGGCCGGGTGGACACCGACAGCAAAAGCCCCTACCCCGGCACCATCTGCGTTGTGGGCCACACCCCCACCCCGTTTCTCACCGGCAGATTTGAGGAGGACTTCTCCATCTGGCATGGGGACGGGATTCTCGACATCGACTGCGGCTGCGGCAATCTGCACACGCCCCACCGCCGGCTGGCCTGCCTGCGGCTGGATGACATGGCCGAATTCTACGTGGGCGGCGCGTCCGGGGCGCCAGACACGGCGTCTTCCGGGCAAACCGGTTGACATGGCAGCACGGCGCGGCCCGGGAGCTTTCCCGGACCGCGCCGTGTCTTTCTCTTTCAACTGATTCCGCTTTTCACAGCGGCAGCCACAGCCGGAAGCATACGCCCCCCGGCTGATTCTCCACCTCACAGGTTCCCCCGTGGGCCAGCACCGCCGCGCGGGTGATGGCCAGCCCCAGCCCGGTGCCGCCGCTCTCCCGGCTGCGGGAGGCGTCCCCCCGGTAGAAGGGATCCCACAGGCGGGGCAGGTCCCGGTCCGGGATGGCTTCCCCCTCGTTGTACACCTCCAGGCAGGCCCGCTCTTCTGTCCGGCTGAGGGTGACCCGGATCGCCCTGCCCTCCGGGCAGTGGCGCAGGGCGTTGGAGGCCAGGTTGTCCGCCGCCTCTTCCAGCCGCGCCCGGTCCCCCACAAAGGGGATCTCCTCCAGCTCCAGGGTGAGATGGAGGTCTTTCTGCTCCGCCTGGAACTTCCGGCGCTCCCACACCTCCCCCACCAGGGTGGACAGCTCCACCGGCTCCCGCTGCAAGGGCGCGCCGGACTCCAGCCGGGAAACCTCCAGCAGGCTGCCCACCAGGGCGGACATGCGGTCGCTCTCGTCCAGGATGATGTCCAGATACTGCTCCCGGCGCGCCGGGTCGTTCTCCTCTTTCAGCGCCTCGGCGTGGGGGCGCAGCACCGCCAGGGGGGTCTTCAGCTCATGGGCGGCGGCCCGGGTGAAATTCCGCTCCCGGTCCAGCTGGTCGGCCAGGTTCCGCCTGGCCTCATTGATGGCTCCGGCCAGGGCGTTCAGCTCCCGGATGGGGCCGTTTTCCACGCAGTAGCCCCCTTTTGCCGCCCGGCTCAGATACTCCACCGGCCGGGTCACCTTGCCGGACAGGTACCAGGCCAGGAGGAGCACCACCGCCGCGGTGAGCAGGAAGGTGCTGACATAAAGGGGCGCCTGCTGGCGCAGCGGGCCGAAATATCTGTCATAGTATCCCACCACCTCCATGCGCCAGTTGTAACCGCCCTCCAAATTGGAGCTCACAGTCGACCTGGAGAAGCTGCGGCTTCCGTCTCGCAAGCCTGTTCGGGTGCTCTCCTGCGCCTCCCGGAAGTTGGCCAGCCGGTGCTCCAGGTCCAGCATTTGCGCCCCCCCCGCCGCCAGCGCGCTGTTGAGTTCCAGATAGTTCAGTTCCACCGTGATGGGGTCTTCCCCCTCCGCCCCGGTCTCCAGGATGGTCTCCGCCGTGCCGTCCGGGTGGATGAGCTCCAGCTCCTGCACCAGAATGGTATTCCCCGGCCGCTCCAGCCCCGTCACCCGGGCATAGGTGCCGTCCTTCACGCTGGCCGCGATGTGCACCTGCTCCGGTGAAGCCAGGATAAACCCCGCGAAGCCCCCGTGCTCCATGATCCATCGGGCCAGCTCCAGCTGCCCCTCGTCATCCAGCCCCGCATCGAATTCCAGATACCAGTCTCGGCGGCTGTATGTCTCTGCATCCTCATCGCGTCCAGTGCCCCAGGCCAGCTGGCTGCAAATGATATTACCCTCCTCATCTTGCACATAAAAAGCCGTCCCTCCGTCCACTTCCGAAAGGCCCGTGGACGCAGCGCTCAGATTTGTCCGCAGAATGCTTTGCGCCTTTGTTCCAAGCCCTGACGCCAAGCCACCCCTATATAAGTTCATCTGTTCGTTCAGGGCTTGGTAAGCATATTCTACCTGGAGCAGGAAAAAACTTCTCATCTCCTGGTAGGCCGATACCGTCAGCAGCGCCATGGTGCCCAGCCACAGCAGGGCAAAGGCCACCGTCAGCGGCACCGCCATCTGCCAGCGCAGTTTCCGCTTCTTCATGGTCACACCTCCTCCAACCGGTATCCCGTCTTGAACACGGTCCTGATCTGTCCGCCCGCCTCTCCCAGGGCGGCGCGCAGGCTGCGGATGCGCACGTCCACCGCCCGGTCCTCCCCCTGGAAGTCCAGTCCCCACACCTTGTCCAGCAGCTGTTCCCGGCTGAGCACCCGACCCCGGTTGCGCATCAGGCACAGCAACAGCTCATACTCCCGGGGGGCGAGCTTCACCTCCCGGCCGTTCACCCTGCAGGTCCGGCCCACCGGGTCCAGGGAGATGGCCCCGCAGCGATAGCCCTCGCCCACCCCGCCGCCTCCGGCCCGGCGGATCAGCGCCTGGGTCTTGGCCAGCAGCACCGCCAGGGAGAAGGGCTTGGCCACATAGTCGTCACACCCCAGGGCGTACCCCCGGAGCATGTCCTCCTCACCCCCCAGGGCGGTGATGAAGAGGATGGGCACCCGGCTGCGCTCCCGCACCGCCCGGCACACCTGAAAGCCGTCCAGGTTGGGCATGAGCACGTCCAGCAGGATGGCGTCGTAGTCGTGGTCCCGGAGCAGGTCCAGGGCCTCCGCCCCGTCCCGGGCCAGGTCGCACTCCAGCCCCCGGTCGGTGAAGTAGTCCCGGACGATGTCCCGGATCCGTTTTTCGTCTTCCACAATCAGCACACAGGCCATGGCAGCCCCCCTCCTTTCCTTCCGTCTACAGCATACCACACACTTGTGTCAGAGTTATGTTCAGATGCAAAAGCGCCCGCCGGACTCCCCTAAAAGCTCCGGCAGGCGCCACGCCCGGAGCGCGGCTCCGGGTTTTGTCTCACAGGTTTCCCCCGGCCGGCGGCTCACCGATCCCGCTGCGTCCGGGGCAGAGCGGCCAGCCGCTCCAGTTTTTTCAGGTCCGTCAGCTCCACGCTTCCCCGGCCCAGGCGCACCATGCCCTCGCTCTGGAAATAGCGCAGCATCCGAGTGACCACTTCCCGGGCAGTGCCCAGATGGCCGGCAATCCGCTCATGGGTGAGGGGCAGGCTGGCGCTCTCCTCCAGCACGCTCTCCTCCACCAGGAACGCGGCCAGCCGCTGATCCATGCGTCCCCACAGGATCTGCTCCATCCGCCACATGGCCTCGGAGAAGCGGGAGGCCATCACCTGGTTGGTGTAGTTGGCCAGGGGGGCGGAGCCCTCCATGAGCTGCCGGTACACCGGGGCCGGAATCACCCAGAAGTCGGTGTCCTTCTCCGCCTGGATCATCAGGTCGATCTGCAGCCCCTGCATCACGCAGGAGGCGGAAAACAGGCAGATATCCCCGGACAGCAGGCGGTAAAGGGTCACCTCCCGCCCCTCCTCAGACAGCATGAAGGCCCGCAGCTGCCCCCGGCAGATGGCCAGCAGCCCCAGGCAGTCCGCCCCGCCGCTGTGCACCATGGTCCCCGCCGGGACCGTGCGCAGGGCGGCGGTGCGCTCCAGCCGCTCCCGTTCCTCTCGCGTCAGTTTTCCCCACACCGGCAGGCACTGCGCCAGCGTCATCGCCCTGTCCTCCACCATGTTTCCCGCCTTTCCGCAGTCTTTTCTGCTATTGTACCACACCCGCGCGCCCGTGCCAACCCGCTGCTCTTGACACTCCCCGGCGGCTTTGTTATGCTTGCGTTACAGACATCTATCCCCAAGGAGGCGGCATTATGACGCTGAAGGACTTTTTCTTCCAAAACCCCAGGGTTGCGGTGGCCTTTTCCGGCGGCGTGGACTCCGCGGTGCTGCTGTGGAGCGCCAAAACCTACGGCCAGCAGGTGCGCGCCTACTGCGTGCGCACCCCCTTCCAGCCCGTCTTTGAGCTGGAGGACGCCAAGGAGCTGGCGGACAGCCTGAACGTCACCCTCACCGTGCTGGAGGCGGACCCGCTCTCCTCCCCGGAGGTTGCCGCCAACGGCCCGGACCGGTGCTATCTGTGTAAGCATCTGATCCTGTCCACCATCCTCCGGGCCGCCCGCCGGGACGGCTTTGAGGTGGTGCTGGACGGCTCCAACGCCTCCGACGACCCCGCCCAGCGCCCGGGCATGCGCGCGGTGGAGGAACTGGGGGTGCGCTCCCCGCTGCGGGAGTGCGGCCTGGACAAGCCGGCGGTGCGCCAGCTGGCCCAAAAGGCCGGGCTGCGGGTCTGGAACAAGCCCGCCTACGCCTGTCTGGCCACCCGGATGCCCACCGGCACCCCCATCACCCGGGCGGATCTGGAGCGGGTGGAG
The DNA here is from genome assembly GCA_944385465.1 of uncultured Oscillospiraceae bacterium. Taxonomy (GTDB): domain Bacteria; phylum Bacillota; class Clostridia; order Oscillospirales; family Oscillospiraceae; genus Enterenecus. The sequence continues at coordinate 23,253 of CALWXH010000026.1, forward strand.
CGGGCGGAGACCGCCCTGGCCGGGCTGGGCTTTTCCGATTTCCGGGTACGGCTGCTCCACGGCTGCGCCCGCATTCAGCTGCCTTCGGACCAGCTGCCCCGGGCGGTGGAGCTGCGGCAGGCCGTCACCGCCGCCCTCTCCCCGGACTTCCCCGCCGTCCTTTTGGACCTGAACCCCAGAACCTGACAGGAGGTGCCCCATGGAAGGCAAACAGGATCTTCTCTCCCTGCTGCGGCAGGTGCGCTCCGGCTCCCTCACCCCGGAGCAGGCCGTATTGAAACTGAAGGAGGCCCCCTATGAGGATCTGGGCTACGCCAAGGTGGACTTTCACCGCTCTCTGCGCCAGGGGGCAGCCGAGGTGATCTACGGCCAGTCCAAGACGCCGGAGCAGATTGCGGGCATTCTCACCGCCATGGGCCAGCGGGGCTGCAAAAACGTCCTGGTCACCCGCCTGTCCCCGGAGTCCGCCCAGCAGGTGGCCCGGACCATTCCCCTGGACTATCACCCCCAGCCAAAGCTGGCGGTGGCCTTCCCCGCCCCGGTGGAGGGCCGGGGGCTGGTGGCGGTGGTGTCCGGCGGCACCAGCGATCTGCCGGTGTGCGAAGAGGCCGCCCTCACCGCCGAGGCCCTGGGCAGCAAGGTCACCCGCCTCTATGACGTGGGGGTGGCCGGCCTGCACCGGCTGCTCAGCCACCTGGATGACATCATGTCCGCCCGGTGCGTCGTCGCCGTGGCCGGCATGGAGGGGGCGCTGGCCTCGGTGGTGGGCGGCCTGGTGGACTGCCCCGTCATCGCCGTCCCCACCAGCGTGGGCTATGGGGCCAGCTTCGGCGGCCTGTCCGCCCTGCTGTCCATGCTCAACTCCTGCTCCAGCGGGGTGAGCGTGGTGAACATCGACAACGGCTTCGGCGCGGGCTATCTGGCCAGCCGCATCAATCTCATGGAGGGCATCCCCTCAGAAGGAGGCACCAAGCAATGAAAACACTTTATCTGGAATGCGCCATGGGCGCCTCCGGCGACATGCTGCTGGGCGCCCTGTATGAGTTGCTCCCCGACCGGGAGGGCTTTCTGGACACCATGAATCACCTGGGCCTGCCCCAGGTGGCGGTCACCGCCGCCCCCGCCCAGTCCCTGGGCATTGCCGGCACCCACATGGCCGTCACCGTGGCCGGTCTGGAGGAGGACGAGGCCCTGGCCCACCACGAGCCTCACGGGCAGGAACACCATCACCACGATCATGACCACGGGGCACACTGTGACCAGGACCACGAGCACATCCACCCACATGACCACGAGCACCCCCACGAGCATGAGCACCCTCATGAGCATGAGCACCTCCACGACCACGACCATGGGCACGAGCATCACCACGACCATGACCATGGGCACGGGCACCACCACAGCGGCCTGGGTGATGTACAGGCCGTCATCAACGCCCTGCCGCTGCCCCAGGACGTCATCGGCCACGTGCGGGCCGTCTACGACAGCATTGCCCAGGCAGAGTCCAAGGCCCACGGCTGCCCGGTGGAGCAGGTGCACTTCCACGAGGTGGGGGCGCTGGACGCCATCGCCGATGTGGCCGGGGTGTGCTACGCCCTGCACCTGCTCGCCCCGGAGGAGATTGTGGTCTCCCCCATCCACGTGGGCAGCGGCCAGGTGCGCTGCGCCCACGGCATTGTCCCCGTGCCCGCCCCCGCCACCGCCAACCTGCTCGCCGGCGTGCCCATTTACGGCGGCACCATCCAGGGGGAACTGTGCACCCCCACCGGGGCCGCCCTGCTCACCCACTTCGCCACCCACTTCGGCCCCATGCCCCTGATGGAAACCGCCCAGGTTGGCATCGGTCTGGGCACCCGTCAGTTCCCCGCCGCCAACTGCCTGCGGGCCTTCTGGGGCCAGCGCCGGGAGGAGGCCAACGGGGAGATCTGCCAGCTGGTGTGCAATCTGGACGACATGACCCCAGAGGCCCTGTCCTTCGCCTGCCAGCGCCTGCTGGAGCTGGGGGCGCTGGACGTGTACACCCTCCCCGGCCAGATGAAGAAGGGCCGTCCGGGCTGGCAGCTCACCGTGCTGTGCCAGCCGGAGCGGGAGGGTGAGTTCGCCCGGCATATCCTCACCCACACCACCACCAACGGCCTGCGGGCCCTGCGGTGCGGGAAATACTACCTGGCCCCGTCACGGGACAGCGTAGACACCCCCTATGGCCCCGTGGGCATCAAACGGGCCGAGGGCATGGGAATCTCCCGGCACAAGCCGGAATATGACGACGTGGCCCGTCTGGCCCGGGAGCGGGATCTGCCCTTCCAGACGGTGTCCAGCGCCGCGGACCAGGCCGCCCGGCAGAAAAAGTCCTGAAAAAATCGGGAGCGCGCCGTGGGACGCGCCCCCGATTTTCATTTGCTCAGATAGTCCCAGATGCGGAAGGACAGCTCGTAGAGAAACAGCAGGCGGCTGTCGTTCATGGACACCCCCAGCAGTTCCTCCAGCTTCTTGATGCGGTAAAAGAAGGTGCTCCGGTGCAGATGGAGGGTCTGGGCGGCCTTTGCGGCACTGCGGTCGCACTCCAGATAGGTGCGCAGGGTGTGGACAAACTCCGTGTGATACTGCTGGTCATAGTTCTGGAGCCAGAAGATGTGATGGTGGATCCCCACTTCCAGCCCCAGGTAGGGACAGTTGGAGAACAGATACTGGGGCAGCAGCTCGGTGGCCAGGTACAGCGTGGCCTCCGGGTCGTGGGTCTCCCCGATTCTCAGCACATTGATGGTCTGCCCATAAAAGGCGTTGATCTTCAGGATATCCTGGAACGGCTGGCTCACCCCCACCTTCATGCGGTTGCGCTGGGCAAATTCCCGCAGCGGAGCCAGCTGCCGCTCCCGGAGCAGAATGGGCTCGTCCTGGTTGAGGAACAAAACGATGGCATCCTGATAGACCACCGACATGCTGTTGGGATACATGGCCCGCAGGGCGGCCATCTGATGCTTGTTGAACAGCGTGCTGTCGTGGGGCTCCATACAGTGAAGCACAGCGATACAAAAGTAGCGGCAGAATTTCCGGTCCAGCAGCTCCAGCCGGGAGCTGATCAGGTTCACATCGTCAAAGCGGCCCTCCAGCAGCTCCACCAGAAAATTCTCATATTTCATTCCGGTGCGGGTGACAAAGAAGTCGTGCTTCTGCATCTCCACCGAGCACACCCCGGCCAGCGCGGTGATGAAGCGCAGATCCAGCCGGGTCACCTCCGCCCCTGCCGGCAGGCACACCGCCACATAGCCGGTGACCACCCCCTGCAGGCGGATGGCGCAGAACACCCAGCGGCTGTCCGGGTGGTCTTCCGAATCCACAATAAAAGCCTGCTGGTTTTCATAGATCTTCCGCTCGATCTGCAGCCGCTGCAAGCTCTCGATCTCCACGCTGTCCAGCACCAGCTGGGCGTTCACCCGTTTGATCCCGTAGCTCAGCTTGCGCATCATGGGCGAGGTCTCGATCATGTTATAGCTCACATCACACACCGACACCGGGTAATGGAGAAACTCCTCCGCCGCCTCCACCACCTCTTTCAGCCCGCTGGTCACCCCCAGCAGCCGGTACAGGCGGTTGACCTGCTCCACGAGGGTGGCCTCCTCCTCCAGCACAGCGCGCACCTGGGTATACACCCGCCTGGCCGTCCAGTCCCCTGACGCCAGCACCGCCGTCATCCCCCCGTGCTCTCCCCTGGTGAGCAGCAGGCAGTCCAGCCCTTCCGGCACCCGCTCTGGGGGGTGTTCCCCCTCCGGGCACAGGTACAGGGTGTCTCCCCTAAAAACCGTGCACGGGCCCAGCAGTTCCACCTGAGCCACCTGCCTGCGCCCGTCATAAGGCCCCGCCGGATGGAGAACCCCGTCTTCTTCCAGCCGTTCCATCACCTGCTGTAGCGTCACCATGCCGTCCCTCCGTTCAACATTTGTTGAAAAACCGCGCTTTCATTCTCTGTTTTTCAGACATTCTTTTGAAGCGGTCAGCTCGCTTTTATGGTAATATTTTAGCTGTAGTTTAACATAGGGCGGGCGCGGTGTCAATTTGTCTGACATTTGTCCAACCGCCCGAAACATGGGAGGAGAAAAACGCCATGGCGGTCATCACCATCGACGGGCGCGCGCTGAGTGTGCCCGACCAGAAGAACGTGCTGGAATGCGCCCTGGAAGCGGGGATCTACATCCCCCACCTGTGCCAC